>CANRIJ010000005.1 GCA_947630635.1 uncultured Spirochaetaceae bacterium
GTGCTGATGAATAAAGCGCAGCTCAAAGAGAGTGGATACCTTGTTCCAGATGATCTCTTTTTGAGGTGGCCAGCTCCATTTACGGCCATCGTTGATAGATCAGATGGGACAACTGTTGCAGTGAGAGTTCCCTCTGACCTCTTCTTGCAGGATCTTCTCCCGTTATCGGGGCCAATATACTCAACAAGCGTTAATATTTCGGGAGAGAGTGAGCTAAGGACCTTTGATGATATCAAGAGTGTCTTTGATGGAAAGGTCGATTTTATCGTAAATGATCCGACATTCTCTCCAACTGGCTCTTCAACGCTTATTGATGCAACAAAAAAACCCTACCAGATAATCCGGCAGGGCATCTATGTATTCTCTGATCCCGAAAAATCAGTGGAAGAAGCTAATCACTGATTTTTCTAGCTTCCATGTAGTATCTCTTTTCGTGTGCATGTCCGATAGAGAAGGTCTTTCTTGGATAGGCGCCATCCTTGAGCATGTCCGAGAAGAAGTTCTCCTTGTGGATATCAGGGAGCACTATTCCTATATTTCCCTTCTCGTTTCCAAGCTTGATTGTCACATCCTCTCCGTGGATATAGTCTACCTTTCCAAGTCCATCCTCGAGCATTTTGTCTATAACCAGCTGTATAGTGCCAGCGGCAATGGCCTTTTCGCCCTCTTCGATTGTGTAGACATAGAAATCTCCGTTATGCACCAGTCCAAAGTGCTGTCCCTTTTTATTGATGAGCTTATTCATCTCATCTTCATTTGAGACCTTCTCTGAAGTGAATTTTTTGGAGAAATTCTTCAATATGAGATCGAATTTTTCCTTATTCATATCGAAGAAGACTCTGTGTATAGGCTCAAACTGAAGGCCCTCATCATAGATGTTCTCTATCTCAACAAGGGCATAGCGTGCTCTATGATTCTTCCTCTCTTCCTCTGAAAGTCCCTTTTTGATGTCTTCCCAGCAAGATTTCGCAGTTGCAAGAGAGTGGTTTCCATCTCCCATTGCAAATAGAAGCGGGTTCTTTGGATCAAGCTTCTCATAGAGGCTCTTGATTGCATCAAGGATAGACTCTTTGTCCTCATCAGAGGAGACAAGGTATCCAGTAAGATGCCCTCCGTTCTTTACAAGTCCGACATCGTATATCTTCTCAAGCTGATCTTTTTTGTCTCTTATCGGCTCAATGACCCTTCTATTCTCATCGGAGATCAAGACCATGATATGGGGAATCTCGAGCTTTGCGTTCTTTCTGATCTCCTTTCTCGGAGGGATTCTAGAGAGGATTGTGCCCTCTGTTGCTCTGATAAGTGATTTAGAGTCTTTTGAGTAGTCGTATTTCTCAAGATCCAAAGCCACCATCAGACCATATCGCGTACCGCTCTCAGTATCTCTTCTAACGAGAATGAAACTCTCCTTAAATTCATCAAAGAGTCTCTCTTTGAGATATTTGTCCATCTCTTTGTTTATCTCGGATATTATGTGGTTCTTGTTATCTGACTCGAGATATACCTCTGGATATATTATCTTCATTGAGGAAGGCGAGTCCCCAATCTCCTCTTTGAGACTCTCCCAATACTCTGGCTCGCTTGTATATTGGTCGCAAGCGACAACTGCCCAATGTGATAAGTTGGTGCCCTTTTTAGGAAGAAGCACATCTGGTGCTATGAGTCCGTATTCCTTTAGCTTGTCATTGTAGGTCATATTCACTCCTTTTCTAGCCAATAGCATTCTAACATAGCAATTGTTGAAAAAGCATAAAAATATGCTATATATGGGAAAAAGGCTTCTTTTGGCAAATTGTCTGAGATTGCCCATCACTTTTTACTGTGGTAATGTTTTAAAATGCTTCAGCTTAGAAGAGTAGTAGAGTTTTCCTCGCGAATACACACGTATCTTCTGACTCTATATGTATTCTTCGCGCTTCTATTTGTTCTCTTTCTCTACTATCCGATAGATGATTCCCTCGTAAAATTTATATCCATATGCCAGATGGCAATGGGATGGACTATTCTATTAGAGGGCGTTTGGATACTATTTGCTGCTATCTTTGCATCTATATATTCAAAGGTACTGGTTATAAAGCCGATTCTTCTGACGCTTTTGAGGCTTTTAATTTACTTTATGATCTCTATTTTTGTGGATATAGTGAATACGCTTATAACAAGCGGTTTTCAATATGGAGGAGTCTGATGCTTGCGCTGAGAGGAGCAATAACTGTAGATGAGGACAGGGCCGAGGCTGTAGATGATAGCGTCAAATCTCTAATGGAGAGACTATATAGCGAGAATTCCATTTCTGATGATGATGTGGAATTTGCTATTTTCAGTCAGACTAAGGATATTAGATCGAGAAATGCCGCAGCTGCTGTTAGAAAAGCGGGATTTTTGAAAAGGAATGCTATTTTCTGTGTTGAGGAGGCGGATGTTGAGCTCTCTCTTCCCCTCTGTATCAGAGTTCTTGTCTATACCAAGAAAGACGGTGAGCCGAAGATGGTATATTTAAAGGGCGCCTCTCTTTTAAGACCCGATTTTAGGGATTGATTAAAAGCTGCAGCAGTAATTTAGATGTATAATTTTTTTCTTAAAATGTAGAATTCTACAAAATGAGAAAATTTAAATTAAATGAATAGAGGTCCTTCAATCAAGACTAAAAATGATTATACAGAGAATGATTGATTAGTCACCGCCTTGTCTATCGTCAATTTTAGAGGTATTGCCTTTTTTGCTTATAGAATGCGGGATTTATTGGAGAGCAAGGATCAGAAGAGATGCCATTCTTTTGATTTTAAGCTTAGCAAGAACTTCTTTTGTAAAACAATGCAATCAGAGAACAAATTACATGGGGCTCCATGGTGTTTATTCTGGGCAATTGTAGGTAAAGAGAGATGATTTTTGTTTTCTTAATGCTTTCTCAAGCCATTAATTTAGATTTTTTGGGATTTCACTTAATTAATTTGGATTGGATTTCTATGCTATAAAAATAAGGCTTCCGTAAAAAACAGAAGCCCTTGAGCTTCCTGTCGGATTCGAACCAACGACCCCGAGATTACAAATCACGTGCTCTGGCCAACTGAGCTAAGGAAGCATCTTTGCTTATAATAGTTAAAAAGAATTTATATGTCAATTTGGTTAAGTTCAATCTCGATTGACAGCAAAAGGCATTTAAAGTAGTATTTCTTTCTGTTGTATTGGAGGAATAGAGATGGCAGGTAACGTTTCCAAGAACGCAAGACGTGAAGGCGCAAAGATTCTTACTTCTAGATGGGGTGGAACCATTAAAATGAAGAGCGTTTTCGAGAATGGCAAGCTTCGCCATGTTGCATATTGCGAGAAGACCGGCAATACAGCCAGAAGACCAAAAGATCTTCTGTAGTAAGTTTTGCCCACTGATAAAAATTGCCCCATAAGAGGGCAATTTTTTTTAGTCCTTTCTATGTAAATACAAAGCGTCCTTATGCTAAAATTAGCTCAACACTTTTGGCATTATTGCCTTCTAGACTTTTAAGGAGGAAAACGAATGAAACGCTTTTCTAAAGCAGTCTTATCGATGCTTCTAGTAGCCTCTCTGGTTTTTGTCCTGGCTTCATGCTCCAGCACAAAAGAAGAGACCAAGGCTCCAGAGATTGTAACTCCAGCATCAACAGGCTCTTCATCATCAGCACCGGCTCCTGCTCCAGCTCCGGCTCCTGCACCAGCCCCAGCATCAGCTCCTGCGGCTTCAAGTGCAGAAAACAAGGTTCTTCCATCAAATACACCGATAGTGAAGAATACTCAGGGAGATTCCGAATTTGATCTCTTTATCATACATACAAATGATGTGCATGCAAGAGTCAATGCCGGAGAAGATGGAAGCATGGGATATGCTAAGATGAATACTCTTCTCAATGTCGCTAGAGACATTACAGATAATATTCTTCTGCTCGATGCAGGCGACGTAACTCATGGAACAAACTTCGCCAACGTCTTCAATGGTGAGCCTATTGCAGTTCTCCTTGATATGATGGGCTATGATGCAGTTGCTCCAGGCAACCATGATTTCAATTATGGAACTGATTCTCTTCTGGAGAAGGCAGCCGAGGCAGAGGAGTACTCAGACCTCAAGATTCTTGCTGCAAATATCTTCGATGAGGATGGAAACATGCTCTTCCAGCCATATCAGCTCTACGATTTCAATGGATTTACAGTTGCTGTAGTCGGTCTTGCAACTCCTGATACAAAAGAGAAGTCACATCCAAAGAATACTGAGGGTGTCTATTTTGCGGATTTCATGAATGATGAGGACCTTGCTATTGCTCAAGAGGCACTTGATGAGCTGCATGAAGTTGCTGATTTTGTAGTAGTGCTTGGCCATATCGGACTCGTTCCAGATGGATCAATTGGCCTTACTTCTGATTATCTTGCAAAGAATCTTAATGGCATCGATGTATTTATCGATGGACACTCACACACAGAGCTTCCTGATGGACTTATGGTAAATGGAACTCTGATTGCTTCAACTGGGCAGTACCTGAATAACCTTGGAGTGGTTTTGGTTCATGTAAAAGACGGAGTTGGAACAGTTCAGGGTGCAACTTTGATTCCAGCAAGTGTTATTCTCGATCCAAGTACAAGTCCGCTTCTTACTCAGTACAATATCACTGAAATTCCTGGTGATCCGGCAATTGAGGCATATATAAGCGAAGTAAATGATGAGCTTGAGAAGAGATACTCAGTTGTCGTTGCAACTATCCCTGAGGATCTCGATGGTGAGAGAGAGAATGTCAGAACAAAGCCGACAAACCTCTCAAAGCTTATCACTGATGCAATCACCGATTATACAGGTGCAGACTTCACAATCATCAACGGTGGTGGAATCAGAGCCTCGCTCTCTAAGGGCGATGTAACACTTGGTGACGTCAATTCTGTTCTTCCATTCACAAATACGATCTCTGTTTGCCAGATCACACCAGCAGAGGCATATGCGGCATTTGAGCATGGCTACTCACTTCTTCCTGAGACAAACGGAGCATTCTCACAGTCAGATTTGGATGTTGAGTTTACTCCATACGCTCCAGTAGGAGAGAGAATCCTCTCTCTCAAGCTTAATGGAAAAGAGCTTGATAGAAACGACACAACAACTCTCCTCACAGTTGCTACAAATGACTTTATGGCAGCAGGTGGCGATGGCTACACAATGTTCGGAAAAGAGGTCATGGTGGGACCAATGCTCAATGAGGTATTCTTAGAGTATCTTGGAGAGCTCTATCCTCCACAGAACTAAAAGAATCAAGGCCGGAGCTTGCTCCGGCTTTTTCAATGCTGTTGACACCAACTGCTCTCTGTGCTAGATTTTCTTAGACGGAATTCTCCTGTAGCTCAGTCGGTAGAGCAGGTGGCTGTTAACCACCCTGTCGGGGGTTCAAATCCCTCCGGGGGAGCGAGGCTTCGCATAAAGCGGAGCCTTTTTTATTTTCTTTATCGGCTTTTGAGAGGTTGATATAAATTTTATTTAATTCTTTTCATAGTAAATTTTTGCTAAATTTTCGATTTTAATTGGCCGACTTTGGATTCTCTTTCTATATTCCTAATAGAAGGAGAATAGAATGTCTAAAGAGATTGATAAGGAAAACGTGAGAACGGCAATTGTGACCTTTTCAAATAAGATATCTGAGGGAAAGAAGGCAAATGATATTGGTGAGAAGCTTGCAGCCTTTGCAAGAGACAAGGGCTATGATGTAGTTGACGTTGCTGTCGCCCCGAAGGATGAGGCTGTGATGGAAGATAAGCTGAGAGAGTATATCGATGGAAAGTTCGATCTCGTGCTTACAATCGGAGGAGCCGGACTTAAGGAGTACGATAGGCTTCCCGAGGTTATGAAGAGAATCAAGGACATATCGATTCCCGGCATTCCTGAGAAGATAAGAGCGGTTACAAAGAAGACCTTATTCAGGGGAAAGGCGATTGTAGCAAAGAAGACTCTTATAATCAATTTTCCAAAGGGAAATCATGATCTTGCACTTCCTGCATTCTTGGCAATAGAGCCTATTATTCCTCATGCTTTGAAGAAGATCGATAAAGCTATTAAGTCTGTTTGATGTATAATCATGTGGCCGCACTTAGCGGCCTTTTTGAGAGAAGATGAGTAGATTGAGAGAAGAGGAAAAGGACGAAATCGCAAAGAGGGCAGTTGAGCTCATTTGGAAGTATGGGTCAGATATTCTCAAAACCGATACCATGCAAAGCGAGAGGAGCTTTATGCAGCATGGAAAGGTCTCTGTATATGAGCACTCTCTCTTTGTTGCATATCATGCAGTCTACAAGGCACTTAAGAAGAGACTTGCAATTGATTATAGATCTCTTATAAGAGGCGCTCTCCTTCATGACTATTTTCTGTATGATTGGCATAAGGTAGGAGATGGGTCTCATAGGCTTCATGGCTTTAGGCATGCAAGGAGAGCAAAACTCACTGCCATGAGGGATTTTGATCTTAATGACAAAGAAATGAATATAATCGATACCCATATGTGGCCGCTGAATATGAGATGGCCTAAATACAGAGAGAGTTTCTTGGTAACCCTTGCGGATAAGAAGACGGCGTGGCGTGAGACCTTTCATAAGAGGGATATGAGAATGGAGAGGGCGCTGAGGCCTCTCTTGGAATATAGAGGCGGAGAGGCGCCGCCAGAGATGCCAAAGGCAAAATAAAACCGAGTCTGTCGACTCGGCTTTTTTATTTCTTCTCGTTTTTGAGGTAGACCTTGTAGGTTGACTCCAAAAGCGTTTTGATGTCGCTCTTTTCGGCCTTCCATCCAAGTTTCTCATAGGCCTTCTTGGAAGAGGCTACGAGTTTTGCGGGGTCTCCTTTTCTTCTCTCGCCAATTTCGCTCTTGAAGTTCCTTCCAGTGATCTTCTTGGCAGTCTCTACCATTTCGAGAACTGATATTCCATTCTCAGAGCCAAGGTTTACTATTAGGTTCTCGTCATGCTCTCTTATGTAGTCAGAGGCCATGACATGTGCCCTTGCAAGGTCTGTGACGTGTACATAGTCTCTGATGCAAGTTCCATCTGGAGTCGGGTAGTCGTCTCCAAAGATGACTATCTTCTCTCTCATTCCCATCGCCGTTTCCATGATAATAGGAAGGAGGTTGGCTGGGTTTTTCTCTAGTCCTGTCATCTTTCCGTCTGTATCATAGCCAGCCGCATTGAAATACCTGAGAGATGCATATCTTAATCCCTTTAGCTTTGAGAACCACTCGAGATTTCTCTCAATCTCAAGTTTCGTAAAGCCATAGTAGTTTTCAGGATCCTTTGGATGCTCTTCGTCTATGGGTATGTATTTGGGCTCGCCGTAGACTGCGGCAGATGAGGAGAGTACAAAATAATTGCAGCCACTCTTAAGGCAGCCAGTTATTATATTCAGAGATCCTGCGATGTTGTTCTCTGCATATTTCTCAGGGGACATCATGCTCTCTCCTGCGGCCTTGAATGCAGCAAGATGAATAGCGATATCCCAGCCATCCGAGAGTGCTTTTGCCACCTCTTCTTTATTCAGTATGTCGCCTTTGTAGAATTTTGCCTCTCCTGGCACATTCTCTCTGAGGCCAGTGGATAGATTGTCAAAGATTCCAATCTCATCGCCCCTCTTTAGAAACTCCAGGGCAACGTGTGCTCCAATATAGCCTGCACCGCCGAAAAGAATGACTCTCATATTCTCTCCTTATTACTTGTACTTCTTTATGATAGACGAAATCTCGCCTAGCTTCTCCTCTAGGGTCTTTTTGTCTTTTGCCTCACATAGGATCCTGAGGTAGGGCTCAGTATTGGATTTTCTCACGCTGAACCACCAATCGGGGTATTCGATTCTATAGCCATCAAAATCGTATATTTTCTCAGGAGAGCCGCCCTTTGCGTATTTTTCGTAGAGCTCATCAATGGCCTCGTCTTTTTGCTCAAGCTTGAAGTTCACTTCAGAGCTGTTCTCATAGGAAACGATCTCTTTAATAAGATCAGAGAGGCTCTTGCCCTCATCCTTTAGCTTCTTCACTACCTGAAGCACCAAAAGCGATGCAAGGACTCCTGAGTCGCAGTTGAAGAAATCCTTGAAGTAGTAGTGTCCGGCAAGCTCTCCTCCAAAGACTGCATTCAGCTCCTTTATCTTTACCTTTGCGTATGCGTGTCCCACCTTCCAAATATATGGAGTATATCCAAGGGAAGTGAGGTAGTCCGTGGTGCTCTTGCTCGTTCTTATATCAACAACTACATTGCCGACTCTATTTAGGTCTTTGTAGTATTTTCCGATTACTCCGATTATGTAGTCTGGCTGAATCCAGTCTCCATTCTCATCTGTGAAGACGACCCTATCTGCATCCCCATCATATATGATGCCGCAGTCTGACTTGTTCTTTTTTACCTCTCTCTCGAGATCTCTGCAGTTTTTCTCCTCTAATGGATTTGGCTCATGGGCAGGAAAGGATCCATCAAAATGGTCATATATGTAGTGGGTGTTCTTTGGAAGGATATCCTTGATAATCAGGTTTGCCATTCCATGAGAGCAGTCAACTGTTAGATTCAGTGATTCAAGTCCCTCGCTGTAGCCTTTGAGGAATTTGATATATTCCTCCTTTACATAGCTGTAGTCTTTGATCTCTCCCTTTTTGAGCGACTCTACATTTTCCTTTGAGTTTACTAGGGCCTCTAGTTCTTTGAGGCCTGAGTCTCCTCCTACAGGAAGCGCTCCTCCTCGGGATATCTTAAGGCCGTTGTACTCAGGTGGGTTGTGGCTTGCCGTGATCTGGACTGAGGCATCGGCTTTGAGAAATACCGTTGCAAAGTAGACCATAGGAGTAGTGGAGAGGCCGATATCCCATACATCTGCTCCTGCATCAGTGATTCCCTTTACAAGTGCGTTATAGAGAATCGGCGATGAGACTCTCACATCGTGTCCGACAACAACATGATTTGTCTTTAACAGAGAGGGTAGAAAGAGTCCTACTCTGTAGACTGTGGTCTCATCAAAATCCTTGTCCCAGACTCCTCTTATGTCATACGCCTTGAATGCTCCCATTGTTTATCTCCTTCTTATAGCTGAATACCATATCAGCGAATTTCTTCGGCTCGATAATCTCCATAAAGTAGATTCTTCCTCTATTGGTCTCGATTCTGGAAAAGAGCTTTCTCAGTGCCCTATCAAAGGGGTTTGCCTTCTTGCTCTTGTCCTTGCAATCCCTCAGTGATTTGATTGCGCTTGACTGAGTGACAAGAGTGATTGATTCTATCTCTTCAATTGGAATCAGGCCCTCCATCTTTGTGTAGTCTGCGCTCTTTCTTTTTCTAAGAGGAATGCCCAAGAGCATTGGAGGCCTATAGAAATCCTCGTAATAGAGATTTATGCCATCAGTGTAGAGAAATACCCCGTATTCTCTTTTGTTTCCATTTATCTCTCCATAGAAAGTGGCATAGGTCTTCCACAGGATCTTAGATCCTATTTTCTCCTCATGCTCTTTTAAGAATTCCAGAGTATCTTCGTCCACATCTAAAGTATAATCTAGCTTCCAATATAAGTAAGCACATCTTTAATTTGAGTTTTGGGACTTTGGCCATTTTCTTTCTCTTTGGGACGATTTTGGCTTTTTATTCAATTGCGAATGTTTTAATTCGCAATTATATTTAAGTAGGTTTTTGTTTCTATGCAGGATTTCGAGAAAAAGGACTTTTCTAAGATTTTGAAGAGAAATGCACATGAGATGCGCTCTTTTATCAAAGAGTGGCAGACAGATGCCTTCAGGGTCTATGACAAGAATATCGAGAGTATTCCCGTAACTGTGGATATATATTCCAGGTATGTGCTTATAACCGATTATTCTGAAGGAAGCCTCTCTGACAGAGAGCTTGAGGAGATACTCGATCTTGCCTCTAGATACCTCTATGTGGAGAAAGAGAGAGTCTTTTTAAAGGAGAGGAAGAAGAGACAGAATAAAGAGCAGCATGAGAAGAAAGATCAGTCATTGGCCCTTGAGGTCATGGAAAATGGACTGAGCTTCGAAGTGGAGCTTTTAAAGTATGCTGATACTGGTCTCTTTCTAGATCAGAGGCTCAACAGGGAGATGATAAGGAATGCCTCTGAAGACAAGAATGTTCTCAACCTCTTTAGCTATACTGGCTCCTTCTCAGTCTATGCTGCCAAAGGCGGAGCTGAGAGTGTTGTAAGCGTGGACCTATCGAATGTCTATACTGCATGGGCTGATAGGAATCTGAAGCTCAATGGCTTTTTGGATAGGGAGCGCTATAAGCTGGTCTCATCTGATGCAGAGAGTTTTTTAGATAATGAGATCAAGGAGGGGAGGAAGTATGAGATTGTAATCTTGGATCCTCCTGTATTTTCCAATTCTCATAAAGCAAGGGATTTTGATGTACAAAGGGATTATAAAAGATACATAAGTAAGATATATAATCTTCTTAGAAAGGATGGACTCTTGTTTTTCTCAGAGAATCTCAGTGGGTTCTCATTTGATAAAAAGGAGTTTAATAGTCTATTCAAGATTAAGGAAGTGACGAAAATCAATGTGCCTGAGGGATTTTCATCCAAGAGACTGGGCATGAGAGCGTGGATAATGTTCAAAGAGAAGGACTGGGAGGAGCTGAATATGGAAGAAAAAGAGAGACTGGAGAGGCTGAGTCTGGATGAAGGCGATGATAAGCCTATGAGAAAATTTGATAGAAAACAGAGAAAGGACGATAGACGAGAGAGTCCAAGAAGAGACGAAAGAAGAGGAGAGCGCTTTTCTAGAGATAGAGAGGAGAGGCCAAGAAGAAGATTTGAGGAGGATAGAAGAGGCCGAGACTTCGATAGAGGCGGAAGATTCAATTCAAGAAGATTTGATGATGATAGGCCCAGAAGAAGAGATGATGAGAGAGAAAGGGATTATCGTTCAAGGAGATTTGATGATCAGGGGCCTAAAAGAAGAGATGACGAGAGAAGCGCTAGAAGATTCGAGGATGATAGACTCAGAAGAAGATTTGACGATGATAGGCCAAGAAGAAGGGACTTTGATCGCGATGACAGGTACCGCGATGATAGGCGTTCATACCGAGATGACGATAGGCCCTATAGAGATAGGCCGCGACGCGATGACTATAGAGATAGAGAGAGACCATATCATGACGATGATAGGCGCGATTACAGAAGAGATGATAGACGCCCATATAGGGATGATGGCGAGAATGATACCTCAAGACTCTATCGCGAGAGGCCAGAGAGACCTGATAGACCTCCAAAAGAGAGTTTAAAGCGCGAAAAGAAGAATGCCCCAAAGCCCTTTGGCTTTGATAACTTTGCCGAGAATAAGAGCAGGGAGAAGGCTACTACTTTCTGGATCCAAAACCAGGAATATGAAGAGAAGCCCGATAAAGAATGAGATCTGCTGAGCCCCGAAAGGGGCTTTTTTCATAAAAAAGAGGAGGCGGTAGAGAGCCTCCCCAAGGGTTGTGTTTTTTTGCAGGAAAGTCTGTAAGAAGGAGAATGCAAGACCTTAAGCTGGCTATTAAGCCCAAAACAAAAGGAAATTGACTTCCTGCAATTATTGTGTTTGGGAACACGGTTACAGAATATGAGACAATTGCGATTATGAAAAGTGTTTTTTTCAAATGTAACTCTTTTAGATGTATAAATTTGTAACAATTTACCGTTTTTGGCGTCAAATTAGCAGATTTTCGAACGATAGGAACTTAAGCGGATTATCTGTTAGGAACTTTTCGTACTCATAATCAGAAAATGGGGTTGTTTCGAAGATAGAGTAGTATTGAGTATACGATTCTACCTTCAGAAGATTTATTGAAAAGTCCGATCCAAACATGATTCTATCCTCTATATGGGCTCTCTCTTCAGTTGTCAGTTTCTTGAGATAAGTAAATAGCCTTACATAGAATTCACGGTCGCAGCCAGAGAAAGAGAGGTCTGCATAGACATTTGGGTAATCGAACATAAGAGAGATTATCTCTCTAAACCAAGGCGAGAAGAGGTCTCCTTGGAGTCGTGCCTGAATTGATTTGAAATTCGTGTTGGCATTTACTGCATATTGCTGTCCAAAGTGGGCAAAATCAAGCCTCAAACTTGGGTGCCTTTCCAGGACCTTTCTCCAAGTCTTCGGATCTGTGTATTTCCATGCAAGCGATGCCTCAACGCCCCTAAAGCCCTGATCGTCAGTATGAGTTGTGCATGGCACTCCGTTCTCTTCTAGAAATGTATAGACAAGCTCTGCTTTCTCCATCTCTTCCTTGTCATCTGGAAATGGGTCGAAGTTTAGTGGAGGGTAGAACTTGATTCCATAGAAGGGCTTATCTGGAACACTATGCACATCATGCATTTTGTGGGTTGTATTTACAAACCTCTCTAGGTGGTGCTTGATGAACTCTTTTGAATGGACCTTTGGATTTATGCCCAAGAAGGGATAGAACTCGAAGAGTCCCTCTGGCCTTCGTTTGTAATATTCTTCCATGCCCTTTATAGTTGCCTCGGCATAGGGCGTTATCTTGTCTTCTGCTGGAAACGTGTAGTAGATCTTCTCGCGCTCTTCCTTATCTTGGGAGAAGTCCATAACAAGAGGAATCATGATCATCTTGTCGTATTCTTTTCCTCTGAAGTGGAGTTTTCCCCCTCTGATATAGGGCTCATTTGGTGCGTATTTCTCTTTCATTGGGGAAGTGAATTTTCCCATGAGATCGTCTTCCATCATCTCGAATGTGTCAGCTATTGGTCTCTCAAATGCCTGAAGGGTATTTGAGATGATATCCAGCAGTGTCGATCCCTTAAGGAATTTGGGAGAGAAGATGTAGTTCTGAGGTGCTCCGGCAGTTAGAAATTCCTGTGGTGTTGTATACAGTGATTGAACAAAGGATGCAAAATTGGGCTCAAGCATCGTCATTACATGAAAGTGTGTATCTGAGAAATATCGCATAGACTCAATTTAGCATAAGAGGCAATTTTTTGCGTGTGCGAGACGAAAAATATATAATCTTAGTCGTGTATTTGGGACTCTTTCTTTCATCTCTAATTCTTTTTATCGCAGATAGCATCCTTCACCTTGTAAGACGCTATAGGGGAAGAGACGCAATTGGGGATGTGACTAAGATCTTTTTGATGCCGCTGCTCTTTCTGACGCTCTTTTTGGCCTTTAAGACTTTTCGCTTTCCCCTTTCATATGGAGGCTATGTCTTTCTAGTTGCGATTTGCTATACATTGGGCGATATCTCACTGTTAATTAAGGCTAAGAGCATCTTCTTTTATATAGGAGCCTTTCTTTTCACACTTGGACATATATTTTACATTATCTACTTCACGCGCTTTGGAATCACTCTTTGGGGGCTCTTTTTGGGCATTGCCGTATTTGGAGGAGAGTATGCAATGTTTCTCTTCAAGGTGCGCTCTACGAAAGTGGGGCTTACTCCTTATGCACTCTATGCAGGCGGAGTACTCGCACTCTCCATTGCTGTTTCGATGAGCTATGACAATGGGAGCATTGCTGCTTGGGTATTCTCGATTTTGGGAGTGGTCTTCTTTGGGCTGTCTGATGCCAGAATTGCCTATAACAGATGCGGCTATAAAGAGTCTTCAGACTTCTTCATTATGATTTTCTATATTTTGGCAAATGTATTCCTGGCCCTTGGTGTCTGGTTTATAAATGTTCCGTTGGGATTTTTCATTATCTGATAGTGCTTGTCTTTCTGAGATGTTGTCTTTTTGGCCGATATTATCAAATAGAGGGAAGGTATATGGCTGCTTCGTCACTTGTGCTGTGATATTCAACGTGTTTTTGCTCTTTTAAGTAGGTGCTCTGAGATTCTTGGCATTCTTGGAATAATATTTGATTCTTTTTCAACTGGCAGGGCTAAAAATGGGAAAATGGCAATAGCTGGTTTTGTCCTCTCAATAATCTCAGCTCTTTGGGAAGCACTATGAAAACTGTCACTAGAGTGCTTCATTTTCCTATATTCGTATAGTATAAATCCTGGCTGGCAAAAGAAAAAACGGGCCTGAGCCCGTTTTGTGTCTTAGAATCCCATCTTCGCTTTCATCTTTGACCAGCTGTCTTTGAGTGTAACAGTTCGATTGAAGACTGGCTTTTCCTCGCTTCCATCTGGGTCTGACATGTAGTAGCCATTTCTTATGAACTGCAGGTAGTCTCCTGGCTTTGCAAATTTTGCCTCTTCTTCAACATATGCCTCTCTTATTACCACTAGTGATTCCGGGTTGAGGTCATCTAGATAGTTGCCTGTTGCCTCTCCAGGATTTTCTGCCTTGAAGAGCTTGTCATATTGTCTGACCTCTGCCTTAACGGCATGTTCTTTCGATACCCAATGGCTGGTTCCCTTGACCTTTCGTCCATCTTGGGTTGTACCGCCTCTGGATTCTGGATCATAAGTTGCGTGGACTCTGATGATATTTCCGTCTTTATCCTTTTCAAGTCCTGTTGCAGTGATGTAGTAGGCGTGCTTAAGTCTGATCTCGTTTCCTGGGTAGAGTCTATGGTAACCCTTAACTGGGTTCTCCATGAAGTCCTCTTTCTCGATGTAGATATGCTTTGAGAAGGCGACTTTATGAGTTCCGGAATTGGGATCTTCTGGGTTGTTCTCTGCATCAAAATACTCACTCTTTCCATCGGGGTAGTTGTCGATGATAACCTCCAGCGGATCGAGTACTGCCATAAGGCGCTTAGCGCGCTTATTGAGATCTTCTCTTACGCAGAATTCCATGAGGGAGTAGTCTACAACGCCCTCTACTTTGGCAACTCCGACTCTGGAGACGAAATCTCTCATCGACTCAGGAGAGTAGCCCCTTCTTCTGATGCCGGAGATTGTTGGCATTCTCGGATCGTCCCATCCTGATACATAGCCATTTTTGACAAGGTATAGAAGCTTTCTCTTGCTCATTAGAAAGTAGTTGATGTTCAGTCTTGCAAACTCATACTGATGTGGGGTGTGCTCAATTCCATCAATAGAGGTTGCCCAGTCATATGCAGGTCTATGGTCTTCGAACTCAAGTGTGCATATAGAGTGAGTTATGCCCTCAATTGCATCTGAGATTGGGTGAGTGAAGTCGTACATAGGATAGATGCACCATTTTTTGCCAGTTCTCGGATGCTCTGCATACTTGATTCTGTATAGCGCCGGATCTCTCATGTTTATATTCGGAGATGCCATGTCGATTTTTGCCCTAAGTGTGTACTTGCCCTCAGGAAACTCTCCGTTCTTCATTCTCAAAAAGAGATCCATGTTCTCTTCAATTGGCCTATCTCTATCGGGAGAGTTCTTTCCTGGCTCTGTTAGAGTACCTCTGTACTCTTTCATCTCCTCTGGGGAGAGCGAGTCAACGTAGGCCTTTCCCTCTTTTATGAGATTGAGTGCTATTTCGTATAGCTGATCATAGTAGTCAGAGGCATAGAACTCGTATTTTCCCCAGTCAAACCCGAGAAATCTTATGTCAGATTTAATTGAATCAATATATTCCAGATCCTCTTTTTCGGGATTTGTGTCATCAAGTCTCAGATGGCATCTTCCGCCATACTTTTCTGCAAGCCCGAAATTGAGGCATATTGATTTAATGTGCCCAATGTGCAGATATCCATTTGGCTCGGGTGGGAATCTTGTGACTATCTCATTGTTTGGCACTCTGCCATTCTTTAGATCGTCTTCGATTATCTTTTCGATGAAGTTGAGGGGTCTTTCCTCTTTGGCTGAATTCTCTTCCATAGTTCTCCTTCATGTGCTTCAAAGGCGCATTTAGATTTGAGGTAAGTATATCAAAATCGGGGATTTCTATAAATAGCGTCTTTTGAATTGGGGATTTTATTGGTTATCTTCAAAATAGGAAGGATAGTCTATGCGAAAGAGGTTTTTGCTATTGTCTCTATTATTTGTTGGAGTGCTCTTCTTTTTCTCCTGTTCGGATCAGAGTCAGGAGCTTATTAGCGTAGGAAGACTCCCAAGCGGCACTTATAGCTCATCGGGCCGTATGAGTATGAGTATTTCTTCAGGGCAGGTTACTTTGACTCTCCCCACATATTCGCAGAGTCCGCTTGGTCCGGTTGTAAATACACTTACATATACTGGTTCAGTGACAAGCGCCGGCCCTGTTATATACTCAAATCCGTACAGGGAGACTACCTATCAGAAGATGTCGTTCTATTTTCCATCATCGAGTTCTGGAAATAGCTCAAGCCTCAGTGGAACGCTGATTGCAAATCCTATCCAGAACTACACATCTCAGCTTGTTGATGGTGTAAATAGTATCTCTATTGGAGTAGGGACGGTCTTTACGCTTTAGACTCCATTTAACGCATCTGGTTTGAGTTTGCTAGATAATACTTATTGGACGAGGATAAGCTGATTATGAAAAAGAGACTTCTTTTTATCGTTATTGCATTTTCGCTTTTGACTCTTCCGCTCTTTAGTAAGACGGATATTTCCTATAAACCGCCAATTGGCTTTGATCTTTCATATGGGGGCCTTAGCGGTGCTGATTTTGACCTTGAGTCTGGAGCGCTGAATATGAGGGTAAATAGATCCAATTCGCTTACTCTTCCTATAAGAGCAGGGCTCAATGTGGGGACTAAGGAGGGAAGCCTATACTCGGCCTTTAATCTATCAGCGGGATTCAGGTATGAATATATCTTTGATTTTGCCCTTGTGCTGGGTGCTGAGGCAGGATATAGCGTAAACTTCTTTACTCCATATGGCACACAGAATTACCTCTATATAGATGGTATCTTGGGACTTAAGGAATTTGATGATGCGCTCTCTATTTCCATAAAGGGAGGTGCAGAGTGGGAGATTGGCACGAATAATTTCTCTTACCGATTCGGCCTTTCCATTCTCTACTATCTGAATAGCAAGGACGAGGGCGGAGAGCAGAGTCCCTCTACTGGGATAAATAATGCTTTTACCGCCGAGAGCTATATGGATGATGCCAGATATTACAATGATCCGTATCAGGAGTATATGGAGCCTGCTCTTGCTTTATATGAGACATATCCTTATGGCGAAATGCCTTAACTATTAAAGCTTAGAAAATGGCTTTTCTAAATCAAATCGATTTAGAAAGGCCTTTTTTTTATTTTGCTTAGGCTTTCTCTATATAAAAAGGGACCTCTTGGTCCCTTTCATCACACATTTTTAGGAGTTATTGAATGAAAAAACTATTTGTTGCTTCTATCAATACTCTTACAAATATCATGCCAACTTTTTTCTTTGAATTTCGACGATAATTGGGGTTTTTGGGATTTAATGGTGTGAATTTTTGGTCTTTGGAGAAAAAATTTCACTAAAAGACCTCTACATATAGCTCTTTATCGCCTTTTGCCTTTATTCCAATGGCTGCTGAATTTCTGATTGCGTCGAAAGAGAGAGTGAGAAATGGCTCTTCATCTTCATAGAAAAATGAGAGCATAGTACCGCTCTTCTCAACCCTGAGAGAGTCTTTCCTTGTTGCTTTTATAGTCTCTTTGACTCTATTGAAGTTGATCTTAACGCTCTCTTTCTCAAAGAGTATCCAGTCATTTGGGGTATGAAAGAGGGCAAAATTCCACCCTTCGCCCTCAGCCTTGAGCTCTATTTTTCCATCATCGCCCAGGATGAAATAGACCTCCGATCCTTGATCAGGGGTGAATCTATAGCTATGGAGAGTGGTGATGGTTCCTTTTGGGCGTTTTACCCAGACTGCCTTTGATGTGTTCACTCTCTGAGTTTAAATCAATTGGAGCTTTATGGCATCTGCTGATATACAATTCATCTATGATTGCTATGATTACTGAGACAGTTGGTCTTTTGGAGAGGGCGAGCCTGGACTCTGATTCCTTTGACTATTCTTTTGGCGGAACAGGGATTGAGCTATTGGATTTTATAGAAAGCAGAAAGAATCTTCTATATATATCCAATTCATCTCAGGACTCAGTCTCCTCAGGCCTCTCTTCTGCCTTGGAGAGCGAAGTAGGCTCTCTTTGTCTTTTTGATTCGCCCCTTTCATTTCCACTTTTGGTGGAGAACATGCCCTATTACAGCATGACGAATTTGGAGGCCTTTTCAGAGGATTTTCTTCTAAGATCTACTGAGGGGCATAGAATTGGTCTCTATGTGATATCAGCAGTGCTTTTATCATCAGAGCGTTCATCTGAGGAGATTATTCGCTATTTTGCCAATATTAAGAGCAAGGCTGAGATACTCATTGGCTTTGAGCGTCCCTTTACGGAGTATCTTTCGCTTGAGAGCCTATATAAAGCAGTGGAGCGCCTCTCTGAGGGGAGAAACCTATATAGCGAGGGCGCGTCTCAGATTGTGCCATTTCCATTTATTGTGGTTGAGAAAACCCATTTAAGGGATTTCTTTAATAGGTTCTCAGATCTTTAGAATCTCTTTTAGGGCATAGCTTATGCCATCGTGGTTATTGTCTTTTGTTATAAAGTCGGCTCTCTCTTTGCAGTAGGGGCTTGCATTTCCCATGGCAACGCCGACTCCGGCAGCGCTTAGCATATCAGCATCATTGTCCCAATCTCCAAATGCAATTATCTCCTCTCTTCTTATGCCAAGTTCCTTTTGGAATATTTCCACTGCATTCTTTTTGTTTGTTCCCTTGGGGAGGATTTCAAAAG
Source organism: uncultured Spirochaetaceae bacterium (assembly GCA_947630635.1). Lineage (GTDB taxonomy): Bacteria > Spirochaetota > Spirochaetia > Sphaerochaetales > Sphaerochaetaceae > Ornithospirochaeta. The sequence goes on from CANRIJ010000005.1 coordinate 18,612, forward strand.
ACAGAGCAGATGATGAGACAATCTCAGAGATATCTCCAACCGATTCGATAACCTTCATTTTCAGGCGCTGGGACTCCTTTGGAGTTCTGCTCTTTACAAGAATCTTATAAATCGGCTCACCAAGGGCCTCTCTTACTCTATCAAAGGATGATATATCCATGCGCTCTCCATATGAGCGGCATATTCTCATCTGCATCTGATAGAAGTCATCATCTGCGCTTATGGCATATCTATTCTCGCTGAATGCAATTGAGGAGGATGCAACGCCGGATACTATTTTTGCAGCTCTTTCGTATAGAGCTTTATCAATAGGGACATTCCTGAGGTATCTCTCGCCATCCTTTATCAAGGCGCCATTGATTGAGGATATTATTCCATCTTCTATGCCAAGTTCATCAAGATAGAATTTCGCACCATAGATGTATCTTCCCGTTGAAATAGCGATGCGAATTCCCATTTCTCTTGCATGAGTAAGCGCTTGAACTGTACTTTGAGAGATAGAGAGGTCGTCTTTGATCAGAGTTCCGTCTATATCCAGCAGAATTAGTGAAAACACAAAAGAGATGCTAGCAGAGAAGGCCTCTCTCTTTAAAGTCGTCTTTTTCATCTTATTGGCGCTTTTTCTTCTTTCTTCTTGCAGAAAAGAGCCAATCAGAGACTCGAGAATACAGATGGGAACGAGTATTTCTATCACTTTATATGATACCGATGATGAAGAGATACTCTCTGGTGCATTTGACATCATAAGCGATATTGAGAGGAAGATTTCGATCAATAGCGAAAATTCCTATATCTCAAAGGTCAATGCCTCATCTGGCAAAGAGAGCGTTGTTCTTTCAGATGATGTATATAGCCTTGTTGAGTATGCAATGGAGATTGGAGAGAGGACAGGCTATCTATTCAATCCTGCAATCGGAGCCTTAACTAAGCTTTGGAATATTGGCTCAGGGGATGAGAGGGTTCCCTCTAGAGAGGAGATTGATAGGGCGCTTGAGCTTGTTAGCCCTGAGGATGTCATCTTGAATGATGATGAGAAGTCGGTCTTCTTGAGAAAAGAGGGCATGAAATTAGATCTTGGAGGAATCGGAAAGGGCTATGCAGCAGATAGGGTAAGAGACTACCTGATCAGTAAGGGAGTTAGGCGTGCAATACTGAACCTTGGAGGAAATATCTATGCCATGGGCGAAAAGGACGAAGAGACTCCATGGACTGTTGGGATATTGAGTCCTATAGATGAGAGCGGGATTCTGACTACAGTGAAGGTAGTCTCCAAAAGCGTAGTCACCTCCGGTGCATACGAGAGATACTTCATAGAGGATGGGGTGAGGTATCATCATATAATAGATTCAAAGACGGGCTATCCATCTGACTCAGACTTGGTATCCAGCTCCATTGTAAGTGAATCCTCTACGCTTGCGGATGCACTCTCTACTGCCGTATTTATAGGTGGAATAGAGAGCGCAGAAGAGCTCTCTGAGAGCTTTGGTGTAGAGATTATCCTTGCAGATAAGGATGGCAGGCCTATTTTCATAGGCGAAGAATACAACAGCCAGAATTGAAGTAAAAAGCCAGTGATGCTATAAAAAAACTGTGAAAAGACCCTCTTTTTCAGAAATTATCCTTATCATTGTAATAGTCATATTGGCCCTCTCTATTCTGATCCTGCTTCTACTATGGACAAATAGCGTCAGAGCAAATAGGCAAGAGGAATCTATTAGGCGGATACTTCAGGAAATTGTCGAAGAAGGGGGAGAGAAGAGAATCTTTGAGATGGCTGGCCTAAATGTGGAGGAGATATCATATGGCAATGAAGGCTTGAGTCTCTATGAGGGGGATAGTGGCTCTTGGAACTATACTCAAAACGAGGCAAGGATAATTGCCCTCTATAAGGCCTCAAAGGGAAAAGTCGTTCAGATACAGGCCAGGAGTCAGCTCTCTGATAGTGGTCAGGGTTCTGGAGTCATAGTCTCTGATGATGGCTACATTGTTACAAATAGGCATGTTCTCTCCTCTGGCGATCAATTTGATATCAACTTCTATGATGGAAGCACTAAGGTCGGAAGGCTTATTGGATATGATGAGCTGACAGATATAGCCCTTCTGAAGGTAGATGGGGTTAAAGACCTCGAGTATATAGAGTTTGGGGATTCAGATGAGCTTGTTATAGGAGAGTCTGTAATTGCAATTGGAAATCCCTATGGCTTTACATGGTCGCTGACAACTGGAGTCATATCCGGCCTAAATAGGATGGTCTTCACCTCTAGTGGATCGGTTATTCCAAATATGATTCAAACCGATGCTCTTATAAATCCCGGTAACTCCGGAGGGCCGCTATTAGATGGAAGTGGCAAGATGGTAGGACTTATAAGCTCAATCTATTCCACATCCGGCTCCTCCCAGGGAATCTCATTTGCGCTTCCCTCTGAAACAGTCGAGGATGTTGTAAATAGCCTAATGACTCGCCGCGTGGTGCAGCGTGGATGGATGGATATACTCTCTGTAGAGCTTAACCCCCAGATAGTCTCGTACCTTGGTCTTCCGATAAACAGCGGCATATTGGTATCCCAGACAGTTCCTGGGGGTGAGGCTGATAAGGGCGGAATAAAGGGCGGATCTGAGAGAGCGCAGTATGGCTCTTCTATAATCTATCTTGGGGGAGACATAATCACAAAGATAAATGGAGAGCCTATAGATAACTATGATGACTTTTTTGCGCTTCTCTTCTCAACAAAGCCCAACGAGGAGGTTGATGTGACTGTATTTAGAGATGGAAGCGAAAAGACACTTAGCGGAGTAAGGCTTGTTGAGATGGACGAGGATAATATCAAATGGATTCTAAGGTAGCCTTTCCCGATTATAAAAGCGGAGAATCGCGTCCATTTAAGGTTCATTCTGAATATGATTTGGCGGGAGACCAGAGAGACGCAGTAGAGGCTCTCTATCGTGGCTATCTTGATGGTGACCATGCCCAGACACTTAAGGGTGTAACTGGATCTGGAAAGACCTTTACCATGGCTAAGCTCATTGAGAAGATTCAGAAGCCGACGCTTGTGCTTTCACACAATAAGACACTCTCTGCTCAGCTCTATAGGGAGTTCAAGTCATTCTTTCCAGAGAATGCAGTTACATATTTTGTCTCGACATATGACTATTACCAGCCAGAGGCATATGTTCCTGGAAAGGACCTCTATATTGAGAAGGAGACAGATATCAACAATGAGATTGACCGCCTTAGGCTTCATGCATCCTTCTCTCTTATGGAAAGAAGGGATGTAATAGTCGTTGCAACAGTATCGTGTATATATGGACTTGGAAACCCGGTATCTCTAAGGGATATGGTTTGGTCATTTAGAGTGGGAGAGGAGATCAATCAGAAGGAGACCTTTACACAGCTGATAAGGATGCTCTATGAGCGAAATGATTCAATACTCGATAGAGGAACCTTCAGGCCAAGAGGCGATACGATTGAGATCTATCCTGCATATCTTGAGAATGCCTTCAGAATCTACCTTGATTTTGACACTATAGAGAAAATAGTCTGGTTTGACCCATTAACTGGAGAAAAGAGGGAGGAGGTAGATTCTGTGACTCTATATCCAGCAAAGCAGTTTGTAATGCCGGAGGACCAGATAAAGAGGGCAATAGCGCTTATAAACGATGAGAAGGAAGAGCGCTATGAGTACTTTGTATCAAACGGAAAGTATGTTGAGGCGGAGAGAATAAAAAACAGGGTCGAGTATGATTTGGAGATGCTTCAGGAGGTGGGATACTGCTCAGGTATCGAGAATTATTCCCGCCCTCTCACTGGAAGGGCCCCAGGCGAGAGGCCAGCAGTGCTCTTGGATTATTTTCCAGATGACTTTGTCACATTTATCGATGAGTCTCATGTGACTCTTCCCCAAATTGGCGCAATGTATGAGGGTGACAGGTCTCGTAAACTCAATCTTGTGAATTACGGTTTCCGTCTTCCATCCGCACTCGATAATAGACCCCTTAAATTTGATGAATTTGACAGTAAGGTCGGACAGCGAATCTACGTATCTGCAACACCTGGAAAGAGAGAGAAGGAAGAGTCCGTTCAGATAGTTGAGCAGCTTATAAGACCTACGGGGCTATTAGATCCAAAGATTGAGGTGAGAAAGAGCGAAGGACAGATGGAGGACCTCTATGGCGAGATCAGAAAGACCATTGAGCGCGGTGAGCGAGTTCTTGTCACAACACTGACAAAGAAGATGGCAGAGGATCTGACTGAGTACCTCTCTAATCTAAATTTGAAGGTGCAGTACCTTCATAGCGAGGTAGATACCATTAAGAGAGTTGAGATACTCAGAGACCTAAGAGCGGGAAGGTATGATGTTCTTGTGGGAATCAACCTTCTTAGAGAGGGCCTTGACCTACCTGAGGTATCGCTTGTGGCAATTCTTGATGCTGATAAAATCGGATTTCTAAGGAGCGCAACCTCCCTTATTCAGACAGTGGGGAGGGCTGCCCGAAACGAGAATGGAAGAGTTCTGATGTATGCCGATAGAATCTCTGAGGCTATGGAGGAGGCTATCTCTGAGACCGAGCATAGAAGAGAGGCTCAGATAAAGTTCAATAAGGAGCACAATATAACTCCAAAGACTATTCAGAAAGAGATTGAGAACATACTTGAGAGGACTATAAAGGACAGCGAGGAAATAACCAAAGAGGATATAAAGATCACTCGCTCTTCTTACAATCTATTATTGGAGAAGGACAGAAAGAAGTATCTCAAGGACCTTGAGAGACAGATGCTTGAGTATGCCAAGAATCTTGAGTTCGAGAAGGCAGCACTGATGAGAGACGAGATAGTAAGGGTGAAAGAGGGCAAGATATCGCCATTTAGGGAATAAGCTCCAGATCCATTGATGTGAGTGTTGTCTCTGGAGTCTGTTTTTCAAGTATATTCTTTGGAAATTCAGATATTATCCTTCCTTGGAGCTCGTAGAGCGACATCTTCTTTGGAGGCGTATCAGGAACATCGAGCTCCATATTGTATCCAAGGTTATATAAGAGGTGGTAGGTAAATGCGCCATAGTCCATAGAGTGGGGCATGTTAAGAGCAGACTGCCCATCAAGCGAGTTCTGCCTTGGGCCACATGCGGCCATTATATAGATCTTTGTATCATTGGTTTCTTTCTGATTGAATAGGAGTGTGAACTCTTTATCAAAGGATTCAAAGAAAGAAGTTCCATTATAGGTCTGGTAATTCTCAAGGCGATCATTTGTTCCATAAGTGTAGCTGTTATAATTTGAGAGGTTTTGGTTTTTGATTGCTCGGCCCGAGTTGCATGAATCAAGAAGCAAAAGAGCTGTTCCCTTTTTGTTAGGGCCTTGGAAAGAGGAGAGAAGGCTTTCAAGCTCTATTGAGTCGTTAGCATTAAAGTATAGTTTTCCGTTTCTTCCATCTCCATGTCCGCTATAGTAGAATATCAAAAGGTCGTTTTTATCAGTTGATATGCCTTTTATAAGACTCAGAATATCCTCTGATGTCCATTTTATCTGATTTTGCCCTCCGCTTTTTCTCTCAACATACTTTTGATATGATTTTGCTCCATCGGTTGCCTTTATGAACTCCGGGTCCTCTGAGTAGTAATAGACTCCCTGCTCCTCTCTGAACATATGCACTTCGAGATTTTTGTAGATCATCTCAAACTGCATAATGGCTGCACCTTGGTCATTGATAGTGTTCTTAAGATATAGTTTTGAATTTAAGTGGCTTCTGTAATCAAGGGCAACTGATACAAGTATGTTTTTTCCGCTTCTCATTTCCTTGTCATCACAGGACAGTAGTAGAAAGAGAATAGCGATGCATATGAAAAAGAAGAGTGTTTTTCTTCTCATTGTCTTTCTTCGACCTTAAAGTAGAATGAGGCCTTTACTCCAATGAGAAAGGTGAAATTCTCATTGTCAAACTCAAGCATTACAGGTGCTCCGATGGAGATATTCTCACTAACTCGATACATTGCCTCTATTTGGGCCTCAGTGACAATGGAGGATGCCTTTATCTCGGGAAAATACTCATAGCCAAAGAAAAGCGCAGTTCCAAGTATTAGATAGTCTTTGAGAAAATACTGGTATTTGAGCCCTGCCATGAATCTCATTGCCGGGCTTTGAAATCTCCTCGAGATTGTATTTGACCTTTGCTGCATCTCTATCTTAAGTGGAAGCGACAGCCTATTGGGGCCAATATTCATGGCTGCCGCGTCTATTGTGATCGAATATGAGAAGGCGTATCTTGCTCCATCTGATTCTCTCATCTCAGATATTGCGGAAAGACCTAAGTAGAAATCCATGGATGGCGACCACTCAGGCTTTGATGCGAAGAGCGTAATAGAGGAAATCAAAAACAATATAGATAGCAGCGCTCTTTTCAAGTTGGTCACGTGTATATTATCGGGATAAACTCTAAAATTGCAATTTTTGAGGCAAATATTGGCCAAAAATGGACAAACCTCATAAAACCAGGACTAAATCCATAGCATTTCTGGTGACCTGAAAGGTCTCATATTCCTTTGAGTAGAGAGGATTCTGAATCTTGTCATAAAGCGAAGGGTAGTTCTCCCAAGCATAGTTATACATTCCAAAGAGGGTGAGTTTTTTGCTTCTGCTTCTTGCCTCAATGTCCTTTGCTTTAAAGCCCAGATACTCTAGAGCCCTGTAGGTGAATGCACTGAAATTATATGAATTTGCCTTTCCTGGGGTATTTACTCCCTCCATCGAATCCTGATTGCTATGGCAAGCGGTGAGAATATAGATGTTGGAATCAGATGCCTTTCTCAAATCGAGGGAATTTGAGAATTTGCCATCTGAGTAGAATAGGCCATCTCTATAAAGTATAGAGTAGTTGGTTAGAGAATTGTTTGATATGGTTACAAATGAATCGGTTGAAGCGAGAGTGCTGTTCTTTATGAAGGCTCCTGACCTGCATGAGTCAAGTATTATGACAACTGGGCATTTAAAGCCATCAAAGGCCGAAAGAAGTGCATCAGGCTCAATAAATCCTGCAACATCTCCCTCATATTCCATTAACAGAGATCCATTTATATTCTCATCAGACGATCCAACCCCATGTCCGGAATAGAAGAATACTATGAGGTCGTTCTCTCCAGCAGGTGTATTTTTGATAGCGCTTATGACATCTGCTGTCTTCCATCTATCTGAAATAAGCCCTGTCGGATTTATATCGAAAGAATCCATCTCTTCATATGCATCCTTTTCTGAGTTGTATTTGTTCTCGGTTTTCTTTGTCACTGTAAATTCGGGGTCTTTGTATATGTTGAATGAGGCGCCTGAGTTCAAAAAGAGCGTTACTTCGCTATTTGGATAGAGCTTAGAGAGCTGCCATGCCATTGCCGATGCATCGCGCACTGTATTGTATAGAACATTTATTGTGCCGTTAGTTGCTTTACTCAGCTCCTCATAGTCCAAGCCTACAGAGAATATGTACGTCTTTGAGTTTTTCAGGCTGCCGTCTTCGCATGATGAGAATATGGCTATTATCGCCGCTAGCATAATCAATGGAAGAGTAGTGTATTTTCGCATTTACTTCCTCATGAAATTGAATTGAACGCCTATGCCTGTAATTAGGCTTATTAGCTGATTGTCTACTTCTACTGTTATCGGAACGCCTATGCTGCACCATGGCCTTATCGGAAAATAGAGACTGAGTCCGACATCCCACATTGAGGATGAGGCTCTCTGAATTGGGAAATACTCGAATCCGATGTGGCCAAAAGCACCGAGGGTCACATCCTTGAATTCATATTGGTAATTAAGCCCGAATTTGGCTTTGATCATCTGCGTAATCTGTCTTCTTTTATAGATATTGGAATCGCTTTGGTATTCGAGCTCTATAGGTATGGATATTCTGCTTTTGTCAATTTTCAGTGCTGCCACATCTATATCAAGATTGAGGTCGAAGGCAAATCTGAATGCCTGATCATCTGATTTTATATTTCGCGCCGATAAGAGTCCCATTGAGAGTCCGGCCATTGGATCATAGGCAATATCTACTGCGAAAAGCATGATGGATATCGTAAGCATAAAGATGCATAATATGACCCTTTTCATTCTAAACCTCGATCAAAGAATGCCATAAATAATCGATTTAATGCTAGGCTTTATAAAAAATTAGATGGATTTTAGCTACAATAGGCAGATGCTTTCTCTTAAAATCGTGAGAGAGGCTTCTCTTTTTCTCGGCTTGAAGCGGCTCTTTACCAGAATTGGATAGCCTTCCCATTTTAGTCCGAGAACGTAATCTGGACCCGTGAATTCAGCTGATATGATCTCGGCTCTGTTGAGAATTATATGGTCTGGGTCAGACTGTGCGCTTAATATCTCCTCAGATAGAACAACATCCTCAGGCCTGAAGAAGACAGAGCCTTCGCTATTTTCAAAGAAGAGATTTGCAGGAAGCGCTGTTCCGTCTCCCGTAAAGAATGCAGAGAAGAGTGTCTTCGGATTCTTGTAGAGCTCTTCGCCTGTTCCCAAATCCTCTTCTTTTCCATCTTTGAGTATTAGGATTCTATCGGAGATTGCCATTGCCTCTTCTCTGTCATGGGTGACGTAGATCATCGATATGCCGAGCTTTCTCTGTAGGGATCTGATCATTCCCCTGAGATATTTCCTCATTGGGGCATCGAGTGCAGATAGTGGCTCATCAAGAAGAAGCAGCTTTGGTTTTGAGGCAATTGATCTCACTAGTGCCACTCTTTGCGCCTCTCCTCCTGAGAGAGTTGAGACCTTTCGCTTTTCATAGCCTGAGAGCTCGACCATCTTCAAGAGCTCTTTTGCCCTCTTTTCCCTTTCCTTCTTTGATTTCTCCTTCATTCCGTACATGACATTCTTTATCACGTTCATGTTCTGAAAGAGAGCATAGTCCTGGAAGACCATGCCAACCTCTCTCTTTTGGACCTCAAGGTTCTCTATTCTTACGCCATTAAGCTCGATTTTGCCGCTATCGGCCTTCTCGATTCCCGATATAAGAGAGAGAAGCGTGGACTTACCGGAGCCAGATGGGCCTATGACTGATATTAGCTCTCCATCTCTCACCTCAAGTGAGAGGGAAAGATTGAAAGAGGGATACTTTTTTTCGAGTCCTTCGATTCTCAAGCTCATTCTTTTGTCCCAAATTC
>CANRIJ010000006.1 GCA_947630635.1 uncultured Spirochaetaceae bacterium
GAGGAGCTCTCTTTCAACTCAACGGGAAGGTGTCCACACTGCGATGGAACGGGAAGTGTAAGAAGCATAGACAGAACTAAATTGGTCCTAGATGAGAATCTCTCGATAGATGAGGGCGCTGTTCTTCCATGGCAGTCTCTTATGTGGTCGCTTATGAAGGATATAGCCCGCGATAAGCTTGGAATCAGAACCGATGTCCCATTTAAGGATCTGACAGAGAGGGAAAAGGATCTTGTTTTCAATGGCAAGCCCGATAAATACCATATTCTCTACCATAATGAGAAGACAAACACTATGGGAGAGATGGATTTCACATACTACAACGCAGTCTACACTGTGGAGAATGCGCTTTCCCATGTCAAAGACGAGAAGGGCATGAAGAGAGTAGAGCGCTTTTTAAAGACTGAAGCTTGCCCAGAGTGCGGGGGAACGCGTCTTTCTCAGAGCGCAAGAGGTCCCAAGATAAATGGTCTTACGCTCTCTGATGTAACTAAGATGACCCTGAGGGATGCTATTTCTTGGGTAAAGAGCGTTCCATCTTCTCTTCCTTTTGAGATGAGAGATATGGCCGAGAATATTTCAGAGTCATTTTTTCATAATGCAAAGAGGCTAATGGATTTGGGTCTTTCATATCTTACACTCGATAGGGAGTCATCGACGCTTTCAACGGGTGAGAGGCAGAGAGTTCAGCTTGCTCGCTCTGTGAGAAATAGAACTACCGGTGTTCTATATGTTTTAGATGAGCCCTCAATCGGGCTTCATCCTGCCAATATCGAGGGTGTTAAGGGTGTTATGGATGATCTGGTGAATGATGGCAACTCTGTGATACTGGTAGACCATGACACAAAGATTCTCTCTCACTCGGACTGGATAGTTGAGCTTGGGCCTGGAGCAGGCAAAGAGGGCGGAGAGCTTATTGCTGAAGGCACAGTTGATAGCATTGAGAGAAATCCGAATTCTAAAATTGGCAAGTTTCTCTCTGGCGCGTCACATGTCTTTGATAGGAAAGTCCTTGATAGAAATAGCATCTTTGATTTTGGGCGCATTCATCTCTCAACCGATTCAATACACACTGTTCGTCCTCTTGAGGTCGATCTTCCAAAGGGAAGGCTTATATCAATTACGGGAGTCTCTGGCTCAGGCAAGACGACCTTGATTCTTGAAAGTCTTATACCTGCTCTTGAGGCGAATATTCGTGCAGAGCATCTTCCTTCTCATGTGAAAGAGATATCATCCTCGGGACTTGATAGTGTTAAGCTTATCGACTCAACACCAATTGGGATAAATATAAGATCCACTGTTGCAACCTATGCAGAGATTCACGACGATTTGAGAAAGCTCTTCTCAAAGACTCCTGATAGCAAGAGGCTTAAGTACAACGCAGGCGATTTCTCATATAACACTGGCAAGCTAAGGTGTCCAGTCTGCGATGGCACGGGATCTATTAGCCTCGATGTTCAGTTTCTGCCGGATGTGAATATAGTCTGTCCTGATTGCCATGGCTCTAGGTATTCTAAGGATGCCCATTCTATTAAGTGCCAAATCGGGAAGAACGGTGAGAGTTACTCTCTTCCCGAGATCATGGATATGAGTGTTGAGGAGGCTTACTCAAAGCTTAGTATTCCCTCCATTATAGAGAGACGTCTAAAGGTGCTTCAGGACCTTGGACTTGGGTATCTTACACTGGGAGAGGATACTCCTGGGCTCTCTGGTGGAGAGGCTCAGCGTCTAAAGCTGGCAAGCGAGATGACAAGGGGCCAAAGCGGAACCCTCTTTGTCTTTGATGAGCCGACAATAGGGCTTCATCCACTGAATGTAAAGACTCTCTTAGAGGTTTTTAGGCGACTTACCTCTCAAGGCGCAACTGTTGTTGTCATTGAGCATGATCTGGATGTAATCAAAAGCTCTGATTATGTGGTTGATATGGGCCCCGGAGGTGGAGACGAGGGCGGAAGAATTGTAGTTCAGGGCACAGTTGAGGATGTAATGAGCTCTGCTGATAGCATTACAGGGCGCTACTTGAGAGAGTTATAGAGAGAACTCTCTTAGCTCTTCTGCAGTCTTTTCTCCCATTGTCTTATCTTTGATCTTACCGTCTTCTATTAAGTATAGAACCGGTATTGAGTCGACATTATACTCATCGCTGAGCTCAGGATTCTCATCAACATCCACCTTGCAGATTTTGATCTTATCGAATTCCTTCCCAAGACCAGAGAGTGTCTTTTCAAGTCTCTGGCAATGTGGGCACCATGGTGCGTAGAAGACCAAGAGCACTTTGCCTTTATTATCAAGAACCTCTCTTTGAAAATCAGATGCATTTATTTCGTGAACCATAGTATTTCCTCTAATATGGAAAATAACTATGGTGCGGCAAAGAAAAAAGGCGGTTTCCCGCCTTCTCTTTAGTCTGCCTTTCTGGCATCTTCCAAAACAGTGTCTACATTAGATTTCTCTACCTCTACAGGTTTTATATGCCATATCTCATTGGCATATTCCTTGATTGTCCTGTCAGAGGAGAACTTCTTTGATGAGGCAATATTGAGTATGGCTTTCTTATTCCATTCGTCCTTGTTGTCTCTATATAGATCTGTTGCTTGATTATGCTTCTCGTGGTACATCTTCAAATCTGCAAAGAGGTAGTATCTATCGCCCCAATCGAGGACGGATTTCATCAGGGGCTCAAAAACATCTGGCTCGTTTATGTTGAAGTAGCCGGATTTAATGAGTTCGATCATGCTCTTTATCTCATCATCAGAGTATGCCCATGCATATGGGTCATAGCCCTTTGAAAGCTCTCTGATTTCCTCTTCGGTATGGCCGAAGATGAAGATATTGTCTCTGCCGACTTCTTCTGCCATCTCGATATTTGCTCCATCGAGTGTTCCTATTGTGAGTGCGCCATTTACCATGAACTTCATGCATCCGGTTCCCGATGCCTCCGTTCCTGCTGTGGATATCTGCTCTGATATGTTTGTTGCAGGAATTATGCTCTCAGCCATGGTTACTCTATAGTTTGGCATGAAATAGACTTTCAGATGCTTATTTACCTGAACATCATTGTTTATTACTCTCGATATGTTGTTGATGAATTTTATAATCAGCTTTGCATTGTAGTATCCAGGAGCTGCCTTTCCTCCGAATAGGAATGTGGTTGGAGTAAAGCTATCCAAGAATTTCTTGGAGTGCTTCATCTTATTGTAGATGAGGATAATGTTGAATGCATTTAGTAGCTGTCGCTTGTATTCGTGTATTCTCTTTACCTGAACGTCAATGAGATTTGAGGGATCGATTATGATTCCGCTGTCTCTTTTGAGGAATTCGGCTGCATTCTCTTTGGCCCTTTTCTTGCTCTTTTCGAATTTTTCCAGGAAAGCCTTGTCATTGCTGAAGTCTTTGAGTTTTGCTATCTCATCAAAATTGGTAATCCAAGAGTCGCCAATGGCATCAGTTATAAGCTTCGATAGAGATGGATTTGCATCCAAGAGCCATCTTCGCTGGGTGATTCCATTGGTTTTGTTGTTGAATCTGTCGGGGTAGATCATTGCAAACTCTGGGAACATCGTCTTTTTCAATAGATCTGAATGGAGCTCTGCAACTCCATTTACAGAGTGAGAGCCGATAATACTCAGGTTTGCCATTCTCACCTGTTTGGGATTGCTTTCTTCTATGATTGATACCTTTGCAATCTGATCTGTGTGCATTGGGAAGAATGAGACGACCTTCTCTATAAATCTCTGATTGATTTCATAGATGATCTGCATGTGTCTTGGAAGTATGCTCTCGATCATTGGCAGTGGCCACTTCTCAAGTGCCTCTGGCATTAGAGTGTGGTTTGTATAGCCCATGGTCTTGACTGTGATATCCCATGCAGTATCCCACCCAAGTCCCTCTTGGTCTATCAAAAGTCTCATGAGCTCTGGAATAGCAAGAGATGGATGCGTGTCATTGAGCTGTATGGCAACCTCATTTGGGAAGTTCTTCCAGCTGTAGTTTCCATGTCTCTTGAATCTTCTGATGATATCCTGAAGCGAGCACGATACAAAGAAGTACTGCTGTTTTAGTCTCAGCTCTTTTCCCATGTACAGGGTATCGTTTGGATAGAGTACCTGCGATAGAGTCTCTGCGTTTATCTTCTTTCTGACTGCTTCTGTGTAATCGCCGGAGTTGAACTCCTCAAAGGAGAATCCATCTGGGCTTTGAGCAGACCAGAGTCTTAGGGTATTTATGGTTTTTCCGCCATAGCCGACAATAGGGGTGTCATATGCAAGTCCATCTACCTCTTCCGATGGAACCCATTTAAAGATATCTTTTCTTCCTTCAGTTATCTTTTTCACCTCTCCGCCGAAATAGACTGGGTAGACAAGGTCTGGTCTCTTTAATTCCCATGGGTTGTCGTGCTTTAGCCAATTGTCTGGCTGTTCGACTTGCCATCCATTTCTTATTTCCTGTCTGAAAATGCCGTAGTTGTATCTGATTCCGTAGCCATATGCAGGCAGATCTAGTGTCGCAAGGCTATCCAAAAAGCATGCGGCGAGTCTCCCAAGTCCTCCATTTCCAAGTCCTGCGTCCGGCTCGACTTCCTTCAGTTCATCATAATCGTATCCAAGGGACTTAAGTGCCTCTCGTGTCGCTTTCTCGATTCCAAGATTGATGATGTTATTAGTCATTGCTCTGCCCATCAAGAACTCGAGAGATAGATAGTATATTCTCTTGGAATGATTGGCTCTCTGCGATTTTCTTGATAGGTTCCACTGGTGGATTATCCTGTCTCTGATTGCGAGACTTATTGCCTGGTAGCGACCCTCTTCTGTTGTGTGGAATACATCAGCATCTTGGTTGTATTTCAGCTGCTGAGCAAAATCCATCGCTATGTCTTTTGGCTTTGAGCCTATCTTGGTAGTGTCTTTTTCCGGCATATCTGTTCCTTTTTGTTTTTCTTAGTACATGATATTTGTTTTGAGTTTTCAGTTTCAACTCTAAAGTATTCTTAGGTACTTTGAATTGTTCTTGTAAGGCTATAGAATTTTGCTGAAGATGCTTACAAAGCTCAAAGGAAAGCCTAACTTTATTTTCTATTTGTGGATTTTCATGATCGGGAGTGTATTTGGCTCGATGTGGGAAATCCTTTGGCACTTTGTAAGATTTTTGGATTACTCTAACAGAACTGCCTTGGTATTTGGATATTGGAATGTTCTCTATGGGATGGGTGGTGTGATTATGACTGCCGTTCTTGTTCCCTTTGTAAAAAGGGGCGGACTCGCAATATTTCTCATGTCATTCCTGACTGGGTCTGTGGTAGAGTTCATCGCCTCAGTTGGGCAGGAGATTGTATTTGGTGCCTCTAGCTGGAACTACTCATCAATGCCTCTTAATCTCTTTGGGAGAATAAATCTTGTATATTCTCTTTTTTGGGGCCTTGCTGGGTATCTTTGGATGAAATACTGCTATCCTAAGATATGGGATGTTTCAGAGGAACTGCCAAAGGAGAGTGCATATGCTCTTATGGTGTTCCTTATTATAAATATTGTATTTTCTGTGTTTGCGACTTTCAGATGGAAGCTGAGACTTGAGGGAAAGGCAGGGGATACAGATACACTTCTAGAGAGATTTCTCGATTTTTTCTTCAATAACGATGCTATGTCATTTGTCTATCCCAATTGGCATTTTGGCTCTTCATAGAAATCTCTAAGTGCTTAGTTTGAATAGAGTATTCTATTGACAGCACTACGCTTGTTTGGTAAATTAGCCTTTGCAAGTTTTGCAATTTGCCTTTGTAGCTCAGTCGGTAGAGCATCACCATGGTAAGGTGGGGGTCAGCGGTTCAAATCCGCTCGAAGGCTCTCAAAATGCGAGACGCGAAGTCTAGGGAGACGAAAATATGGCAAGTTCTAGTAAGAAGAAAGGCCCAGTTGAAAAGATTGCTCTCCAGTGCACAGAGTGCAAGAGGAAGAACTATACAACTGAGAAAAATCGCCGCAATACACCTGACAAACTAGAGTTCATGAAGTATTGCAAGTTCGATCATAAGCACACGCTGCATCGAGAGACAAAGATTAAATAGTATTTCCACAAGGCACTCACAGGCCGCTAGCTCCAATGGTTAGAGCATCGGTCTCCAAAACCGAGTGTTGGGAGTTCGAGTCTCTCGCGGCCTGTAGGTGCCTTGTTTATTGAGGAGCTTAGATGAAATTTTTTAGATACTTCAAGGAATGCTGGTTAGAGCTCAGGAAGGTTAGTTGGCCTTCAAGACAAGTTGCGATTAGATCTACTTGGATTGTTATACTTGTTACTCTTGGTAGTGCCATACTTCTTGGTGTTTGCGATATCCTTCTCGGCTTTTTGATGAGATGGGTCTTCTAGCATAGGAAAGCGCTATGGAAAAAGGCTGGTATGTTATTCATACCTATTCTGGCTATGAGCAGAAGATAGAGAGAATCATCAGAAAGATGATCAATGACGACAGAGAGTTCTTTGGTCGTTACTGCACTGGAGTAGATGTCCCCAAGTATAAGGAAGTTGAAATAACCGACAACAATGAGAGGAAGGAAATCGTTAAGAAGGTTCTCCCTTCATATGTCTTGGTCGAGCTTGAGCTCAACGACTCAAATTGGAGAGATATAACATCTCAGATTGTGAGAATCTCCGGTGTAACTGGCTTTATCTCATCAGACAGAAGCGGTATGAAACCCCCAACACCTCTTTCTCAGGTTGAGCATCAGAAGATACTCAAGAAGACTGGCGCAGTGCCAGATGAGAAGGCGTTTGTTCCACGAAGAGACTACCACGAAGGCGAAGAGGTCAGAATCTCTTCGGGACCATTTGCTACATTCCTTGGAACAATTGAGGAGATTGATGAGCAGAGAGGCAGACTTAAGCTATCTGTTCAGATCTTCGGTCGTTCGACCCCGGTTGAGGTCGATTTCTCACAGGTAGAAAAAGCGGCTCAGCCGTAGTCGCTTTTCAAGATAAACTCCCCTTCAGTTGAAGGTGGGAGCCCGTAAGGGCGCTAAAACCAAAGAGGGCGTTGCCCTAAAGGAGAAAACATGGCAAAGAAGAAAGTCACTGCTGTAATTAAGCTTCAATGCCCAGCACAGAAGGCTACTCCTGCACCACCAATTGGACCGGCACTCGGACCACATGGTGTAAGTGCCCCACAGTTTGTGCAGCAGTTCAATGACAGGACCAAGAACTATGAGGCGGGTCTTACTCTTCCTGTAATTATCACAGTATATGCAGATAAGAGCTTCTCATTCATAATCAAGACTCCACCAGTAGCCGTTCTGATCAAGAAGACTCTCGGCTTGGAGAAGGGTTCGGGAACGCCGAACAAGGTTAAGGTAGGCAAGCTTACAGATGCACAGCTTACTGAGATTGCCCAGTCTAAGATGGAAGATCTCAATGCAAACGACATCGAGGCTGCTAAGAGAATCGTCGCAGGAACCGCAAGGTCAATGGGCGTTGAGGTGGAGAAATAACGATGAGAAGAGGAAAGAATTACAAGGAAGCGGCCAAGAAGGTCGAGGCTGGAAAGCTCTATACTCTCTCTGAGGCTTCATCCCTCGTGAAGGATATGGCTTTTGCAAAATTCGTCGAGACTATTGAGCTTGATATCAAAGTCTCACTTAAGAAGAGCCAGAGCGTCAGAGACACCATCGTTCTTCCAAATCAGTTCCAAGCTCAGAAGAGAGTCTTGGTATTCGCAAAGGGCGATAAGGCTCAGGAGGCACTTGATGCCGGAGCAGCCTTTGTTGGCGACAATGACCTGATCGAGAAGATTAGAGGTGGCTGGCTTGATTTTGATGTTGCAGTTGCTACTCCAGATATGATGAAGGATGTAGGTAAGCTTGGTCCAATTCTCGGTAGAAGAGGACTTATGCCTAACCCGAAGACACAGACTGTTACCAATGATATCAAGGGAGCTCTTGAGGAGCTTAACAAGGGTAGAATTGAGTTCAGATCTGATAAGACTGGCGTTGTGCACATCGCAATTGGCAAGGTCAATATGGATGCTGACAAGATTACTGAGAATGCCAAGGTCGCACTTGAAGAGGTTGCAAAGAGAAGACCGTCAGATGCAAAGGGCGATTTTATTCTGACAGTTGCAATGTCATCTACCATGGGACCTGGAGTTAAGGTCGATCCAAAAGAGGCCTTGGCTGTTACAGCTAAATAGGAGTATTTGAGATGGCAGAATTCAAAGCACATATAAATCAGGCGAAAATAGATGCAATTAAAGAGCTCAGAGAGGAGTTCTCTGACTATGATGCATACATCTTCACCGATTACAGGGGAATGACTGTAGCTCAGATTACTGATATCAGAAAAGCGCTTAGAAAGGAATCAGCTGCATATAGAGTCGTAAAGAACCGCTATGCGAAGATTGCTCTAAACGAGATTGATAAGAAGGGAGCCGATGAGGATCTTGTTGGACCGACAGCTGTCGCTCTTGTTAAGGGAGACACTGCAAATGTCGTAGCAAAGGTACTCTTCCAAGCTGCTAAAGACGGTACATCCATCAAAGTAAAGGGAGCCCTTGTTGATGGAGAGCTGCTTTCATCAGAACAGATTGAGGCCCTTTCCAAGCTGCCTACAAAGCTTGAGCTCATTGCATCTCTTATGGGAACAATGAAGGCACCAGTACAGAAACTCGCTGCAACTCTTTTGGCTTATGTCGAGTCAAAGGGCGGAAGCGATAAGGAAGCATAATACGGTCGTAGTCTTCAAGTAACCTGCTAGACCGTAAAGATATACATAATAAGGAGAAGATAATATGGCTACAATCTCAAAAGAGGACATCCTAGAAGCTATTGCTAACATGAGTGTCATGGAGGTCTCTGACCTTATCAAAATGATGGAAGAGAAGTTTGGCGTTGTCGCAGCAGCTGCTGCTGTTGCTGGACCTGCTGCCGCAGCCCCTGCAGAAGAGGTTGAAGAGCAGACAGAGTTCAACGTTACTCTCAAGTCAGTTGATGCTGCTAAGAAGATTGCCTGCATCAAGGAAGTCAGAGCTGTTACCGGTCTTGGACTCAAGGAAGCTAAGGATCTCTGCGAGAATGGTGGAGTTCTCAAAGAGGGCGTCAGCAAGGAAGAGGCTGCTCAGATTAAAGAGAAGCTCGAGGCTGCTGGCTGCGTTATCGAAGTCAAATAGCATAGTTTTGAGTTTTAATATCCCTTTAAGGGGAGTGCATTCTTATGCCACCTGCTTTGGGTGGCATAGTGTGCCTAAGGGGTGACCCCTAAAAAAGACAAAAAATTGGAGATAAGAGCAAAGATGGCCAAAGAGAATAAAGGCACCCACGAGGAGGTATTCAGACCCGAAGTCGTTGAGATTCCAGATCTGAATGCAATACAGCTTGATTCATACAAGAAGTTCCTCGACAAGGATTTGGATGCGATTTTCAGAAATGCATTCCCGATTGCCAGCAATAACAATGAGATGCAGTTAGATTATGTTGGATTTACCATCGATTACGATGGAGTTAAATTCAACGAGGCTGAATGCAAGAAGAAGGGAAGAACTCTTGGTGTCCCAATAAAGGCAAAGATAAGGCTGACAGACAAAGACGGAGTCATTGAAGAGAAAGAGATTTTCTTTGGCGATTTCCCACTTATGACAAATAGGGGAACATTTGTTATAAACGGCGCAGAAAGGGTCGTTGTATCACAGCTCGTAAGATCTCCAGGTGCCATTTATGGCATTGATAAGAATTCCCAGAAGGAAAAGGAAAACAGAGTCTTCTACATGGGAACTATCTATCCATATAGAGGAACGAAGCTTGAGTTCTGTCTTACAAGATTTAAGAGAGGAACTGGCAAGGACAATGGAAACATTATTACAGTCTCCTCAGATAAACCCTACGGTGACTCAGGCAAGAAGACGACAAAGTCAAAGCTTCTTTTGACTTTCTTCATGAGGCTTGTTGGAAATAACGTCACTCGTAATTCGATTATTGCCTCATTCTACAAATCAAAGGAAATCAGTACTGGTGATACCTACGAGGATCCCAGGTTTTTCGCTTATGAGGATATAATCTATTCCCAGAGCGGAGAGGCAAATCCAAATCCAGATGACATGGTGAATACCAAGTATGTCACTGCTGGAAGCGAGATTAGCCAATTTGAGCTTGATCAGCTCAAGAGCGCAGGCATTGATAAAATCAAGGTCATTGATACTACAGCTACCGATCTTGATGATGTTGAGCTTGCAGTTGTAAAGACGCTAAATGCTGAGAAGGTGAGACTTGCTCAGATTCTTATAAAGGAAAAGAGAGCGGATACTCAGGCTCCTAAGGCTGATTGTCTTAGGGAGGCGACTGAGATCTATGAGAGAAAAGAGAACAAGGAAGAGTTCAATAGGCTTATGATTATGTGCATAATCGAGTCCTTTAAATCGATTATTCCACAGAATTTTAAGACCTATCCTGACCCCCAGAAGATCACAGAGTATCTAAGAGGCTTCTTCTTGCAGGGCAAAGGCTTCAACCTTGGCATTATTGGAAGAAGAAAGCTAGAGAAGAAATTCGACAAGTTCTTCAATGCCTATCCAAAGGATGCGGGAAATCTCAACCTTGATAAGCTCAGGGAAGAGGTTGCCAAGGAAGACGATCCGGATTCGGATCCAGAGAATGATACTATCGGACTTAGCTATGACGACATAATCATGACAGTCATTCTTCTTCTTGGCTTTTATAACGGAAAGATCAAAGAAGACGATCAGGATTCTCTTTCAAATAGACGTGTGTGGACTGTGGGCGAACAGCTTCAGAGCGTCTTGAGAGAGGCCTTCGGAAAGATGGCTAAGAGCGCAAAAGACAAGATGAGCATGTCTGGAAGCGATGGCAAGATCAAACCCCATGAGATTATTTCAATTAAGCCAATTGTCGGAGCAGTAAAGGAGTTCTTTGGCTCCTCGCAGCTATCGCAGTTCATGGATCAGATCAATCCGCTTGCAGCTCTTACACATAGAAGAAGACTTACATCTCTTGGGCCAAGGGGTATTGGAAAGGATGCAGCAAGGCAGCTCTATGACACAAGATCGGTTAACCCGACTCACTATGGCAGAATCTGTCCTGTAGAGACTCCTGAAGGATCGAATATCGGTCTTATTCTCTCGCTTGCTCTCTATGCAAAGGTTGATAAGTATGGCTTTTTGATTACTCCATACAGAAATGTAATCAATAGCTATGTAACTAGCGATGTTAAATACTATGATTCGAGCGAGGAAGAGGATTACAACGTCAAGATTGCTCCTGCTACGACTCGTGTAAATGAAGATTGCCATGATTTCTTGGATAAGAGAATCAACGTAAGATGCTATAACGAGTTTGAGACGGTTACTGGCGTTGAAGATGGAACAAATAATGAGGATCAGAATCTATATAAGGCAGATGAGATAACGCACATGGATGTCTCAAGAGCCCAGATTCTCAGCCCATCGGCAGCCCTTGTTCCATTCATTCAGTATGCCGACCCCCATAGAATCCTCATGGCTGTAAACGAATATAGGCAGGCAGTTCCACTTCTCTATCCAGAAGAGCCGCATATCAAGAGGCCTAAGAACTTCGAGATTGAGAAGAAGATCGCCTTTGATTCTGGTGTTATGGTTATTGCAAAGCATGCAGGAACCGTCACATATGTCTCTTCTCAGTATATAAGAGTAAAACTCGACCATCCTGAGATTGAGGGCGAAGAGGAGATCTACGAGCTCATCAAGTATCAGAGAACAAACCAGGATACCTGCTTTAACCAGAAGCCGATTGTAAATGTCGGCGACCATGTTGAAGAGAACGATGTGCTTGCCGATGGTCCATCTACTAAGAACGGTGAGCTTGCTCTTGGACAGACAATGATCTGTGGCTACATCTCAATTGAGGGAAAGAACCACGAAGATACGATGCTTGTCTCAAAGGAGCTTGAATACAGAAATGACAAGAGCGGACTCTTCGAGTCAGTCCATATCAAGGAGTTTACCGTTGATGTAAGAGATACCAAGCTTGGCATGGAGAAGCTTACAAGGGATATTCCAAATACATCAGAGAAGCTATTGCAGCACTTGGATTCTGAGGGAATTGTCTGCCTTGGAACCCATGTAAAGCAGAATGATGTTCTGGTTGGAAAGGTCACTCCAAAGGGAGAGACAGACCTGACTCCGGAGCAGAAGCTCATTAATTCCATTTTCGGAGAAAAGTCTAAGGAAGTTAAGAATTCCTCTCTTGTTGTCCCTCATGGAACAGAGGGCATTGTAATTGGAATTCATAGGCTTAAGAAGGATGAGTCTGATGAGCTTCAGCCAGGTGTTGAGGAGACAATCAAGGTTGTTATTGCCGAGAAGAGAGATATTCTCAGAGGCGATAAGTTTGCCGGTAGATTTGGAAATAAGGGTGTCTTCGGACATAAGATTCACCAGGTCGATATGCCAGTTATAAGAATGGCACCTCCAACTGGTCCGCTTACACCGCTGCAGAAGCGTGCTAGGGAGATTTTCGATGGCAAGTCCATCGAGGCAACTCTCGATCCGCTTGGAATCATATCTCGTATGAATGATGGTGCGCTTATCTATATGAAGTACCTTACACTTGAGAAGCTTCTTGGAAAGGATAACATTGATGAGATGGCTCCATTTGAGGCATTTGACCTGGAAAAGGCAAATAGGCTCTTTAAAGAGGCAGGACTTCCTGAGGATCTTAAGTTCGATCTCTATGATGGACAGACAGGCGAGCCTATTAGGGGCAAGGTATTTGTCGGAGTAAACCAGTACATAAAGCTTAACCACCTTGTTGATGACAAGATGCATGCAAGGTCTACTGGTCCATATTCAATCGTTACGCAGCAGCCTCTTGGAGGAAGAGCTATGTTCGGTGGACAGAGAGTCGGAGAGATGGAGGTTTGGGCATTTGAGGCCTATGGGGCTGCAAATACACTCCAGGAGCTCTTGACTATCAAGTCTGATGATATGGATGGAAGAACCAAGGTCTATGAGTCTATAGTCAAGGGCGGAGGGTACGCACCCGTTTCGCTGCCTGAGTCGTTTAACGTTCTTGTTCAGGAGCTCAGAGGCTTGGCTTTGGATATGTCTGTTTATGATGAGAATGGAAAGGCTATTCCAATAACTGATCATGACGGCGAAATCGAGAGAAAGGCCAAAGAGATATAAGGAGAGCTCGAATGAAAACAACTAAAGATGTAAGAAGCATACAGATAAAGATTGCAACTCCAGAGCAGATCCTTAAGTGGTCATATGGCGAGGTCAAGAAGCCAGAGACCATAAACTACAGGTCGCTTAGACCAGAGAGAGACGGTCTGTTCTGTGAGAAGATATTTGGAACCACTAAGGCATGGGAGTGCTGGTGTGGAAAATTCAAATCTATCAGATACAGAGGTGTTGTATGCGATCGCTGCGGCGTTGAGGTTACCGATGTAAAGGTAAGAAGAGAGAGAATGGGACATATAACACTCGCAACTCCAGTTGCCCATATATGGTTCTATAAGGCTCCTTCCTCTGTGATATCGAACCTCATTGAGATCAAGCAGAAGGATCTCGTCTCTGTCATAGGATATGAGAGCAGAATAATCACCGATCCTAATGTCGGAGCCGGCGAGAATAAGATTCAGTTTATTCTTCCTGTTGATAAGCAGACTCTTGAGACAAAGAAGAACAAGAAGGGAACTATTGTGGAGTTCAAGGATGTTCTCTCTGATTCTGAGTGCGAATATCTTGAGGCAGAATATGGCGATGAGTTCTTAAATCGCTCAGGAAGCGGTGCTGAGGCTATTTATGAGATTCTCAAGGGAATCGACCTTGTAGAGCTTAAGAATAAGCATAAGAATATAAAGAGCAAGAAAGAGGAGTCCAAGAGAAACAAAAAGTATCTTAGCGATCCTACTTTCAAGAAGTCTGGAAGAATAATTGAGATCTGCGATGATTTCATAAATTCAAATCAGAGACCTGAGAATATGATTCTTCAGGTTATTCCTGTTATTCCGCCAGACTTGAGACCTATGGTTCAGCTTGATGGCGGAAGATTCGCCACAACTGATATAAACGAGCTTTATAGAAGAGTCATCAATAGAAACAATAGACTCAAGAGGCTTATTGAGATCTCTGCACCTGAGATTATCATTAATAACGAGAAGAGAATGCTTCAAGAAGCAGTTGACCACCTTCTTGACAATGATAGAACAGATAAGCCGGTGAGGGGCTCCTCGAACAGAAAGCTTAAGTCTATATCAAAATCCATACAGGGAAAGAACGGAAGATTCAGACAGAACCTTCTTGGTAAGCGTGTTGACTATTCAGGAAGAACAGTTGTCATTGCAAATCCAGAGAGAAAGATATGGGAGTGCGGTGTTCCTTCCGAGATGGCATTTGAGCTCTTTAAGCCATTCTTGATTAAGAAGCTCAGATCAATTGATCCTCAGCTTAACGTCAAAAAGGCAAAGAGCATGGTTGAGCAGCATGCGCCAGAGGTATATGAGATACTTGATGAGGTTGTATCAGAGCATCCAGTTATCCTAAACAGAGCTCCTACACTTCATAGACTCGGCGTCAGAGCCTTTGTTCCAGTACTTGTTGATGGCAAGGCAATGGAGCTCTCTCCATTGGTATGCAGAGCATTCAATGCTGACTTTGATGGAGACCAGATGGCAATTCATATTCCTCTTACTCCTGGAGCTCAGATGGAGTGCTGGACTCTTATGCTATCTGCAAAGAACATAATCAACCCTGCAAACGGAAACCCAATCGACTATCCAACTCAGGGCAGTGTTCTTGGCATCTATATGCTTACAAAGGTCAGAAAGCCTCATGAGGCAAAGAAGATGAAGTACTTCGAGTCGATCAGCGAAATAGAAGAGGCCATCGACTTTGGGGCAATAAGCTACAATGAGCCAGTTTACTACAGGCTCAGAGAGGGCCTTCATGTAATTGGCGAAGATGGAAGCGATACAGTTGCTGATGGAAAGAAGTGGTTTGAGACCACTCCTGGAAGAATCATATTCAATAGCGCTCTTCCAAAGGGGCTTCCCTATAGAAACTTCTGTCTGGGTGACAAGCAGATCAGGACTCTTATAACCGATACATATAAGAGCGATAAGCCATATGTGACAGTTGAGCTTCTTGATAGTCTCAATGAAGTCGGATTCAAGTATTGCTATCTTCTCGGAGGAACCATTTCAGATGCTGACATGATTGTTCAGAAAGAGGCAAAAGACAGAATCCAGGCTGAGGGAGAGAGTCTCGAGAGAGAGATTACTCAGCAGTATCTTGATGGTAAGATCACTCAGACTGAGAGCCATAACAGAAAGATTGAGATTTGGCAGAAGGCTACAAATGAGCTTGTAGACATCACGATGAAGGGACTAGAGGAAGACCAGGATGGCTTCAACCCCTTCTATATGATGTTTGACTCCGGTGCTAGAGGATCCAAGAACAACTTCAGATCTATCTGCGCATGGCTTGGTCTTATGACTCGTGCAAATGGAGAGATTATTGAGGTTCCTATTCTTGAGAACTACAAGGAAGGAAGAATCAATCCGCATGGATATGCAATTCTCTGTGATGCTGCAAGAAAGGGACTTACGGATACCGCTCTTGGTACTCCTAACCTTGGAAGAATCACCAGAGTCTTCTCTGATGTTGCTCAGGATGTGATTGTAACAGAGGAGGACTGCGGAACACTCAATGGTTTCTGGTATTCAGCTGTTAAGGAAGGCGATAGAGTTGTTGAGACACTCTCTGAGAGAATTATCGGAAGATGTCCAGTCTATGATATCGTTGATCCATATAAGGTTGATAGTCGTGGCAACCATCTTGTTATAGCAAGAGCCGGTGTTGCAATTGATGAAGTCACAGCCAAGCAGATTGAGGATGCCGATGTTGAGAGCGTCTTCCTGAGAAACGTCATGACCTGCGAAAGCAAGTATGGCGTCTGCGCAAAGTGCTATGGAAACAGCATTGCAAAGCATCATATGGTAAATCTCGGAGAGGCACTTGGAATTCAGGCAGCTCAGTCTATTGGTGAGCCTGGAACTCAGATGAACCTCAAGAGCTTCCACCAGGGTGGTGTTGCCTCTACTATCGCAAGAGCTGACTCGCTCTCATACTCTGTTCCTGTAAAGGTCGAGGAGATTGTCGGCAACGTAGTAAAGAACAGAAACGGCGAGGAAGTCTTCCCAAGAAGATCCAGAATAGTCGTTTCCTTTATCCGCGATGAGCTTGCTGTATCTCCAAAAGAGCTTTCAGTAAAGAATGGAGACCTCATTTCACAGGGAATGCCTCTCTATGAGAAGAACAAAGAGACATACTATGCCAAAGCCAATGGCCTATTAGAGGTAATTGATGGAAAAGCATATATCGTTGGAGCAAAGGACGAACAGATTGTACCTGCTGGTAGCAAGCTCTACGTGCATGTTGGAGAAGTCGTTCCTGCAATGAAGAATGTCATCACATTCGACCCGAATGCGACATTGATCGTCGCTGAAAAGAGCGGTGTTGTTGAGGAGATGAGAGACTTTGTTGAAGGTAGGTCCTTTAGAAGAATGGTCACTGAAAGCGGCGATATAGTCATGAACATTGAATCCACCTCAAAGCTTGGAAAATACAAGCCTACAGTTGAGATCAATGATGGCGCCTTGGATGATGAGGGACACCCAATACTTACAGGCTATACGATTCCTGGTGATTCTGTTATGTTCATCCAGGATGTCGGAGAGACTGTTGAGGCTGGAGATATTATCGCTAGAGCAGCAACTGGAAGAGAGAGAAACCTCGATATTGGCGGTGAGGGAGGAATCTACAGAATCAGAAGACTCTATAACGTAGTTAAGTCCCTTGCTGAGACAGAGGGCAAGGTTATCCTCTCAAGAATCAGTGGAACCGTTAAGGCAATTGTAGAGAAATCAAAGGAAGACACAGGACTGACAAGCGCGGAGGTTCTAATCGAAGGAGATTATGGAATCAAGATCAGGCATAACGTCTATCTTAAGGGCGCAAGACTCTTAGTCAGAGTCGGCGATACCGTAAAGGCTGGTGAACCGCTTTGCTCAGCTGAAGTCAATCCGAGAGAGATCTTGAGTGTATTCGGAGAAGAGGCAGCTGCGAACTTCTTAATCAATGAAGTTCAGAGTGTCTATAGAGGACAGGCTATCTCAATTAATGACAAGAACCATGAGGTTATTGTAAGGCAGCTCTTTAAGAAAGTAATAATAATGTCTGCTGGAGACACCGATTTTGAGTCTGGTCAAAAGGTTGAGAAACTCTTGTTCCTCAAGAAGAATGAGGAGATAAAGAAGGAAGGCAAAGAGCCTGCAATAGCAATTCTCGATATGGAGGGAATTGAGTCCGCAGCTCAGGGTCAGGCCTCATTTATAGCCTCAGCAGCCTTTGAAGAGGTAGCTGGATCATTGACACAAGCCGCAATTGAGGGTAAAAAAGACCCGTTGCAGGGAATAATGGAGAATGTTATCATTGGCCACCTTATTCCTGTAGGAACTGGCTTCAAGAAGTACAGAGATGTACAGCTTGATGAGGATGAAAAGCTTTTGAAGCTTCAGGAGGAAATCGATAGGCTCCGCAGTCAGAATCCGGAGAGAATCGATGACAAGAATGATGACTTCGAGCTTGAATTGATTGATGATACCAAGACCCTGGGAACGACTGTCGATCTGGAGAGTTCCGCAGATTATGAGTGACGCCTGTTGGCGTTGCTCCTCTAATTTGGGCAGAAGTTCATGCTGACCATGGTTGAGTATAGAGTCCATCGTTGATGGATAAAACTTAAGAGAGGTGTAAATTAAGGAATGCCTACAATTAATCAGCTAATTAGAAAGGGCAGAAAGAGCTCTAAGGCTAAGACAAAGTCTCCAGCTCTTGAGGGGTGCCCACAGAAAAGGGGTGTCTGCACAAGAGTTATGACAGTCACTCCTAGGAAGCCTAACTCGGCTCTCAGAAAGGTAGCCAGAGTAAGACTTTCTAATGGAATCGAAGTAACAGCCTATATCCCAGGTATTGGCCACAATCTCCAGGAGCACTCAGTCGTTCTTATCAGAGGCGGAAGAGTCAAGGATCTTCCTGGTGTAAGATATCACATCATCAGAGGCACAAAGGATACTCTCGGAGTAGCAGACAGAAAGAGAAGCCGCTCTAAGTATGGTGCCAAGAAGCCAAAGGCCTAAGGAGAGAATAGAATGTCAAGACTTAAGACTCCCGTTAGAAAGGTCGAACCGGATACCAAGTACAATAGCCAGGTAGTAGAGAAGTTTATTTGCAGAATGATGCTTGATGGAAAGAAATCAGTCTCTGCAAGAATTCTCTATAAGGCACTCGATAACCTTGGAGAGAAGACTGGAGAGGATCCACTCTCAGTATTCATAAAGGCAGTTGAGAACGTTAAGCCAGTTGTAGAGATCAAGAGCCGAAGAGTTGGCGGTGCAACTTACCAGGTGCCTATCGAGATCAGAGAGGCTAGAAGAGAGGCTCTCTCAATGAGATGGATTATCGGCGCTGCAAGAGCTAAGAAGGGCAAGTGCATGGCAGATAAGCTTACAGATGAGCTTTTGGATGCATACAACTCAACTGGAGCTGCCTTCAAGAAGAAGGAAGACGTCCACAGAATGGCAGAAGCCAACAAGGCTTTCAGTCACATCAGATTCTAATCTGATAGAGGATAGGAAATGGAGTTTTTCGAAAAATTCAATCCAAGAGAGCAGGATCTTGCAACGCTTGAGAAGATCAAAGAGAAGAGAGAGATCGTTCAGAAAGACGGACTATCTTTCTGTCTTGGTTGCGCCTACTACTTGGGAAAGCCGAATTTCAAGGATTTCAAGGTAGCTTGCAGAAGATATGATGAATTCATGAATTCCATGGCAAGGCTCATTGTTGAGGACACCAATAAGTGTGACTCCTATAAAGATAGCCGTGATATCGATTTGGCAATTGCTGAGAAATCCAAGGAATCGAAGAGGAAATAGTCCATTTAAACTGGATATCCACTTTAGGGGAGCCGCTTGGCTCCCTATTTTTTTCCTTAATATTGACAAGGGGGGGGGTCTGATAGCCTTTAAAGAAGGTACCTTCGTACTGGGTTACTAAGGTGCCAATTTCTAGATGGAGGAACCTATGTTTAAGAAAAAGGGTACCGTAGTTTTATTATATGTGGCCTTGGTTGCAATTACAGTTTCTCTTCTTTCATCATGCGCTATGTTTGGAGGGGGAAAAGGCGGCGTTAATATTGAGGCAGAGAATGTCCCATATGAATGGGTCAATAAAGCCATAAGTGAAGTCGATGAGCTTCTTCTTGAGCAGAATTTTGATAGAACAGTGGTTGGCAAGCAGATTACTGTTCCAATTACGGATCCAGATGGCACAAACGGAAGCATAATCATTCTCTTTGATGAAGATGGAACGCTTGGATTGAAATCCTTGATGCTTTCGACTCCGCATCCAGAGACGACAATATATCAATATAACGCTTCTCTGTATCAATTGATTAACAAGTATATGGTTCCAGATGTGGCAATTGGCGAAGTCGTCTTCGATATGATAACTTTCTACGGAACTGTGTCTGACGATGGAAAGACGTTTACACCTACCAATGTTAAGATGAACGTTACTTATAATTAGTCTGTTTATAGGCCTTTCAGAGGGAGCCGCTTGGCTCCCTATTTTTTTGTCATAGAAAGAGAATTCTGCCTTTTAACCTATAAATAAGAAATTGATTTATGAATCTGAGTCGGATTCCTTGTTATATTGAAGAAGATATGAATATTCCAGATTATGATGATTTTTACAGTCTTACAGATTACGGCAAGAGATTCCTAATCGATCCGATGAGCCAGATTGAGTCTTGGCTGAGTCAGACCTCAACGCTCTCCATTATTGAGCTTTGGGAAAGAGGAAATGAAAATGAGAATTTCAGGAAAGAGAGCATGGGCTATTTTCTTCAGAAGGCAGCTGAGGGCGAGCCGATTGATCCCAATGAGCTTGTAGATGCACTCTCTCTTAGCTGTATGACTGTGGAAAATGGGTCTGTAGCGGCAGATAGAGAAATCTATTACGACTTCGTAGAGTATCTTACTGAGCAGGGTATAAACGTTTAATCGAGATTTGCCATAATTGCTTTTGAAAGCTGATCTGCGCAGCTAGTGGATTTGAAGCCACAGGTATTTCCCTCTAAGATGGCCTCGATCTCCTTTGCGTCTTTTCCTTCGCATAGTCTTGAGATGGCCTTTAGATTGCCATTGCATCCACCGGTGAATGCAAGGTTTCTTATCTTTCCATCATCATCTATCTCGAAGTGTATATCTGATGCGCAAACGCCCTTTGTCTTGTAGTTTACTGTCTTCATGGTTTGAGACTAGCAAAGCATTAAATCCCTTTCAATACCTGAACCCGCTTCCTGAACATATCAAAAGAGCATATTATATATGAGCTCCATTTTCTTTCGAGAGTTGGGTCTCTATGACTCTAAAATTCTCGATGTTGACACTTATTTGTTTTCCAAGTATAGTGGACAAGGTGCGTCCGATTTTTTTTATCGGATACTGAACGAGCCAAACCGATTGCCTCTAGGCGATAAGGTGGTTCCGGAACGGTTTTTAAAGATAATAGCCTATGTCGGAGAACAGATATCTTCGACCTCTGGAACTTCACTTGTCCTTAGAGCAGTCAATTGTCTCTCGCAAATGAAAAGGCTTGGGCCTTTAAAAATATTATTTGTGGCTAGATTTTTAACCACAAGGAGGAATTGATGGCTAAGGAAAAATTCGAGAGAACTAAGCCACATGTTAACGTAGGTACTATCGGTCACGTAGACCATGGTAAGACAACCCTTACAGCCGCTATCACAATGCACTGTGCAAAGCTCTTCGGAGACAAGGTCCTTAAGTATGAGGATATCGATAATGCCCCAGAGGAGAAGGAAAGAGGAATCACCATCAACACCAGACACGTTGAGTACCAGTCAAAGAACAGACACTATGCTCACGTTGACTGCCCGGGTCACGCTGACTACATCAAGAACATGATCACTGGAGCTGCACAGATGGATGGTGCTGTTATCGTAGTAGCAGCAACAGACGGTGCCATGGCTCAGACAAAGGAGCACATCCTTCTTGCTAGACAGGTTGGTGTTCCTGCTATTATCGTTTTCATCAACAAGGTTGATCAGGTTGACGATCCAGATCTTATCGAGCTCGTAGAGGAGGAGATGAGAGACCTTCTCACAGAGTATGGCTTTGACGGAGCAAACGCACCTGTTATCAAGGGATCTGCATATCTAGCGATGACGGAGCCTGACAATGCTGAGGCTACAAAGTGTATTGATGAGCTTCTTGACGCGATGGATTCCTATATTCCACTTCCGCAGAGAGCAGTCGATCAGCCTTTCCTTATGCCTATCGAGGACATCTTCTCTATCTCAGGTAGAGGAACTGTTGTTACCGGTAGAGTCGAGAAGGGTGTTATCCATGTTAACGACCCAGTTCAGATTGTCGGAATCAAAGAGACAAGAAATACTGTTGTTACTGGCGTTGAGATGTTCAACAAGCTTCTTGATGAGGGACAGGCAGGAGATAACATTGGTGCTCTTCTCAGAGGCGTTGATAAGAAGGAAGTTGTCAGAGGACAGGTTCTTGCAAAGCCAAATTCAATCACACCTCACCAGAAGTTCACAGGAACTGTCTACGTTCTTTCAAAGGAAGAGGGTGGAAGACATTCACCGTTCTTTGATGGATACAGACCTCAGTTCTATTTCAGAACAACCGATATCACAGGTACTGTTCACCTTCCAGCTGGAAAGGAAATGATCATGCCTGGCGATCACACCGACATAAACGTCGAGCTCATTCACCCTGTAGCTATGGACAAGGGTCTTCGCTTCGCTATCAGAGAGGGCGGAAGAACTGTTGCTTCAGGCCAGGTTACTGAGATTGCTGACTAATTGCAGTAAAGGGCATTGGGGAATTATCCCCGATGCCTAATTGATTTTTGGAGATTTTTTAAAAATGGCTAATGAGAGAATTCGTGTTAAGCTTAGAGGTTTTGATGTGGCACTTGTTGAACAGAGCTCGAAGAGCATTGTCCAGACAGTGCTTGATGCCGGAGCAAAGGTTTCTGGTCCGGTTCCTCTTCCGACACGCATTAAGAAATATACTGTTCTGCGTTCTCCTCACGTAAATAAAAAGAGCCGCGAGCAATTTGAGATGAGAACACATAAGAGACTGATTGACATTTTGGATCCTACCCCGAAGGTAGTTGAAGCCCTGATGAAGCTCGAGCTCCCAGCAGGTGTGGATGTAGAGATCAGACAGTAGACGAGGTAACAGAGATGTTAGGGCTTATCGGAAAGAAAGTTGGTATGACACAGGTATTTGACCAGAATGGTCAGCTTACCCCTGTCACTGTTATAAAGATAGAAGACAACGTCGTAATTGCCAACAGAAGCGAAGAGAAGGACGGCTATAAGGCCGCTGTTCTTGCAACTGGTGACAAGAAAGAGTCCAGAACAACCAAGCCATATGCAGGTCAGTTCAAAGATATCTGCACGCCAAAGAAGGTTGTTAGGGAAATGAGGGATTTCGAAGAGGAAGTCGCAGTTGGCGATACTCTTGGAGTAGACCTCTTCAAGGATGTTGTCTATGTGGATGTTACCGGTACTAGTAAGGGTAAGGGATTCCAGGGAGCCATGAAGAGATGGGGCTTCGCTGGTGGAAGAAAGACACACGGCTCTAAGTTCCATAGAGATCTTGGAGGAACAGGTATGTCATCTACTCCTGCCCACACATTCAAGGGACAGAAGATGGCCGGTCACATGGGCGATGAGAGAGTTACAGTACAGAACCTAAAGGTTGTTGCAATCGACAGCGAGCTGCAGGTCATCCTCGTCAAGGGAGCTATCCCAGGCGCTAATCAGGGTACTGTTATTGTAAGAAAGGCAGTGAAGAAATAAGAGGGCGCTATGGAAAGAAAGATTTATTCACCTGAGACAGGAAAAGAAGTTGGAACCATAAACCTCTCTGATGATGTATTTGGTATCGAGGTTTCAACTGGCTCTATCTACTATGCCATTAGAAACGAAGAGACAAACAGGAGAGTAGGTACTGCCTGCACAAAGACAAGATCTGAAGTTAATTATTCGAATAACAAGCCATATAGGCAGAAGGGTACTGGAAGCGCCAGAAGAGGAGACAAGAAGTCGCCTTTGGCAGTTGGCGGTGGAACAGTCTTTGGACCAAAGCCAAAGGACTATACCTATTCAATGCCTAAGAAGCAGAAGAGACTTGCTATTAAGAGCCTTCTTACACTTGGCGTGCAGGAAGACAGATTGATTGTTGTTGAGGATTTCACCAGCAAAGAGGGAAAGACCAAGGACATGGTCAAGGTTCTGAAGGCACTTAGCACAGATGATCAGAGAACCCTCATGATCCTCCCAGAGAATGATTTGCTACTTAGAAGGGCATGTGGAAACATTAAGAAGCTTCATGTTCTTCAGTATAACAATCTCAATGCCAGAGAGCTTATGTTTGGCAAGAAGATCATCGTTCTCAAGAGCGCTGCTGAGAATCTCAATGAGTTCTATAAAGAGAGGTAGTAGTGATGAAAGAAGAGCAGAAAGTCGATAAGAAAAAGGCAGATAGCACAGAGAGCATCACAGAACAGCAGGGTGGTCTGAGACCTGAGCAGATTATCATCGAGCCTATTTTGAGCGAGAAGTCAAATGCGGCTAAGGAGAAGGATCCTAAGAAGTACACTTTTGTAGTTCATATGGATGCAAATAAGCCAATGATTATGCATGCAGTTAAGACTCTCTTCAACGTTGACTGCACGAAGTGCAATACGATGATCTTCGCAGGAAAGCCCAAGCGCTCAAGAAGAGACAGATCGAGAAGAATTGGCTATACCTCCCAGTGGAAGAAAGCTATAGTAACATTGGCCAAGGGTCAGTCCATAGCGGCCATTGACAATATCTAAGGAGAAGGAAAATGGCTTTAAAGACCTATAAACCAACTACACCGGGATTGAGACAGAGAGTAACTCTCGTTAAAGACGAGATTACAGCTCAGAAGCCGGAAAAGTCCCTTACTAAGCATCTTCACAAGCATGGTGGAAGGGACAATCATGGCAGAATCAGCGTCAGAAGAAGAGGCGGCGGACACAAGAGAGCCTACAGAATCATCGATTTCAGAAGAAATAAGTATGGAGCTGAGGGTACTGTAAAAACCATTGAGTACGATCCAAACAGAAGCGCAAATATCTGCCTTATCTTCTATAGAGATGGCGAGAAGAGATATATAGTTCATCCAAAGGGACTGAAAGTCGGAGATAAGATCATCAGCGGACCAGAGGCTCCACTCACAGTTGGAAATGCTCTTCCTTTGAAGAATATTCCACTTGGACTTCAGGTTCACAATGTTGAGCTTACTCAGGGAAGAGGTGCCCAGCTTGCAAGGTCTGCCGGTCTCTCGGCAACAATTGTAGCTAAGGATGGAAAGTATGTTACCCTTAAGCTCCCATCGGGAGAGATGAGAATGGTCTTCCAGGAGTGCTATGCAACAATTGGCGTTGTAGGCAACGAGGATCATATGAATATCTCCCTTGGCAAAGCAGGAGCCTCAAGGCATCTTGGCAGAAGGCCAAAGGTTAGAGGTGTCGCCATGAACCCAGTCGATCACCCACATGGAGGTGGAGAAGGCAAGACTGCCGCAGGAAGACATCCTGTCACACCGTGGGGTAAGCCGACTAAGGGCGCTAAGACACGTTCAAAGAAGAAGCCTTCCAATAAATTCATCGTTAAAAGGCGCAAGTAGGAGAGTATATGTCAAGATCTATTAAGAAAGGCCCATTTATTGAAGAGAGGCTCCTTAAAAGGATAGAGGCGGCAAACGCAGCTGGTCAGAAGCCCATGCTTAAGACCTATTCGAGAAGCTCAACAATCATTCCAGAGATGGTTGGCTTCACCGTATCTGTCCATAACGGAAAGACATTTGTGCCAGTATTCGTCACTGAGAACCTTGTAGGTCATAAGCTCGGAGAGTTTGCTCCCACAAGGACTTTCAGGGGACACGCATCTGACAAGAAGGGTAAATAGTATGAGTAATGCTGAAGTTAATACAGGCTACAGAGCCATTGCCCGAAATCTGATGGCTTCTCCCTCAAAGGTTCGCCCAGTTGCGGATCTGGTAAGGGGTAAGGACTATGTTAGAGCAGTCGGTATCCTTGAGGCACTTCCTCAGAAGGGCGCCAGACTAATTCTCAAGGTTCTCAAGTCTGCAGTGGCAAATGCGCTCTATCAGAATAAGAAGCTTGATGAAGAGAGCCTCTATATTTCTGAAATCAGAGTCAATGATGGCCCAAGGCTTAAGAGAGTATGGCCTCGATCCCATGGAAAGAGAGACATTCTCTTGAGAAGAATGTGCCACATTGTTGTTTATGTGGATGAAACTGCCAATAAGGCTAACAGGAAGGCAAAATAATGGGTCAGAAAGTTAATCCGATAGGGCTTAGGCTCGGCATCAACAAGACTTGGAAGTCAAAGTGGTACGTTGATCCAAAAGAGTATGTCGATACTCTGCATGAGGATCTGAAGCTCAGAAAGGCCTTCTTGGCTTGTCCTGAGGTTCAGGGAGCTGAGATCAGCGACATTGAGATCATCAGAAAGCCTCAGAGAGTTACTCTCTATGTTGCAACTGCAAGACCCGGTGTAATCATCGGTGCTAAGGGTGCAAATGTTGAGAAGCTCTCAGAGAAGATGCAGAAGCTCACTGACAAGAAAATCTCCATTAAGATCAAGGAGATTAAGAAGGCAGAGTGCGATGCACAGCTTATTGCTCAGTCTGTTGCTAAGGCTCTTGAGAACAGAGGTGCCTACAGAAGAGCAATGAAGAATGCTGTCTCTAGGGCAATAGCCGGTGGTGTACAGGGAATCAAGATCAGATGCTCAGGCAGACTCGGCGGAGCAGAGATTGCCAGAACCGAATGGATGAAGGAGGGAAGAGTTCCACTTCATACTCTCAGATCTGACATTGACTACGGCTTTGCAATCGCAAAGACATCATTTGGCGCAATTGGCGTTAAGGTTTGGGTCTTCAATGGTGAGATCTATGATAAGGCCAAGAATGATGATGAGACAGTAGGTACCTTGGTTAAGAGAAAGACCGGGGATGAGGTTAAGGGGTAGTAGATATGCTTAGTCCTAAGAGAGTCAAATACAGAAAGAAACAGAGAGGCAAGAGGGACGGTGTTGCTCACAGAGGCAACACAATCAGCTATGGAGAGTATGGGCTGATG
>CANRIJ010000007.1 GCA_947630635.1 uncultured Spirochaetaceae bacterium
TGGGTTGGGGGAACTCTATCAGGAATTCTTATGGGCTCATTTCTTCCAGAGGTACTGCAGAGGGCTGCAGTTATTACTGTCTATGCCATGTTTGCATCTCTTTTGGGGAGCGAGGCGAGAAAGAGCTATAAAGCTCTCTTGGTGCTCTTGGTCTCAGCTGGAGTGAATTCTCTTCTGATTCTCGCCTTTAAACTCTCTGCAGGAGTCTCATTTCTGATATCCATGATTCTGGCTACTCTATTTGGAGCTCTTATCTATAGTGATGAGGAGGTCTTCTCATGAATATATGGCTGCTTATCGCCTCATGCTCGGTTGCGACACTTCTTCCAAGAACTGCACCGTACTTCATGCCATTTTTGGCAAAGCTTCCCAGATTTCTGAGAAAGTGCATGATTCTCCTTCCAGTTGCAGCGCTTGGAGCGCTTATCTTTCCACTTGCCCTCACAGACTTCCACTCTGAGTGGTATGCAGGTCTAGTTGGAGTGGTCTCGGCCTTCCTTGTCTCCTATTTCAAGGCTCCCATGATAGCCTCTATTCTTGTCTCTCTTACCCTTACTGCGCTTTGTCTTTTAATATAGTTCTATGATCGCAAAAACACTTGGCAATATGCTTGATAAGAGACTCTCAGTGAGGTCTTTTGACAAGAGCAGAAGACTCAGCATTGAGAGTGTTATGTATATACTTAAAGAGTACAACGCATGTATCGTTCCAGAATATGTGAAGATAGAGAGGGGAGACTCATTCTTCTCCTATGATGATAGACTCCTTATAAGGGTAACTGACGCATCATCAACCTCAGCATCCATTGGAGATGTCGCCCTCTCTTTCTATGCTAAGGAGGATTTCAGCCTCTCTCATGAGGCTATAGGCTATGAGGGAGAGGCTCTGGATCTTCTTTTTGAGAGCAAAGGCATTGGCTTTCTCTGGTATGGGATGGGGAGAGTCAAAGAGAGACTCTATAAGGGATACCGCTTTCAGATCATGGCTATTCTTGAGGCTATGAAGAGTGGAAGCCTTAGACGAGGAGAGGAGGAGTATAAGAGACTCTCGCTTGATGAGATATGGAAGGGTGACTTCGACATTAATGTAAAGAGAAGTGTGAGGCTCGCCCCATCTGCATGCAATAGCCAGCCATGGCTCTTTGAAAGTAGTGGCGATGAGATAGCCCTGACTCGGGTCAAATCGCATAGCCCTATGCTCTTTGGGAAGACTGCCACCTATTTCAATACCATTGATATTGGCATAGCACTGAGGTTTCTGACCCTTTCTCTCGAGCATGAGGGCTATGAGAAGGCAGACCAAAGAGAGCTTTTCTCAATAAAGGAGACTCCTTTTAGAATAAGGGCAAAAAAAGTTTCCCTAGTATAGGGAAAGAGGTATTTAGTCTTTTTGGATTCTTGTTTTTTAGCCTTATTTGGGATAATTATGTAGAAGATTCAAGTGAGGGATCTATGAGGAGAGTGCTTTCAACCTTAGCTATACTGATTTTCCTTCCTCTTGTACTGTGCGCTGATATGAACCTCAAGGGGGAGGCTCTGCCAACAGAGGTGATTCTCACCTGGAACGCTGTTGATGGCTCTGTATACTATGATGTCTATTTAGGTAGCGAGTTTTTGGCCAGAATCGAGGATGGCAAGAGAGAATATAGAGTAGAAAACCTTGATTCAGATACTGAATACTCATTTTCAGTTGCTGCGCGAGATGGGAAAAATGCCGATTTGGATGCAGGCTTCTTGGATATATCTACAGAGAATTGGGATGGAACCTATAAATGGGTCAATGAGACTGATAAGGACAACAAGGGCAAGATGAGAAGTCTAACACTGAGAGTTGTTACCTGCCACGACGCCGTATATGGCCAGTACTATGAGATCTATCAGGTTCCGGAGAAGAGCGCTGAGTTTAAGATATTTCCTCTCTTTGCCTTCGGGGATAATAGTGCTGGAGAGTGGCATAAATACAAAGAGAATAGCGATGCAGGACGCTCTTACAAGGAGAATGCAGAGATATTCAATACCTCTATCTTCAAGCCTGGAAAGTGGAGAGTGACCAGAATTGAGATGGATAAGGACAAAATAGTGGCACACATCGAGACCAGTGCCATTGGCATTGTCGTTTCAACTGCAACAACCTATGAGTTCTGTGTTGATCCATCTGGAAATAGGTATATACTCCTCGATACTATTGCCGATAACTCAATGGTAAATTCCTTTTTATTTAAGAATCCGAATCCCGGTGAAGGCGATGAGTTTGTCCTAAGGGAGATCGATTAAAGGATGTGCGAAGTTGGTTGCTGATATAGCAAAGAAGAGTCTGATTATAGTTGAGTCTCCTAAGAAGGCTAATACCATTCAGGGCTTTCTTAAGGGATATCCATTCAAGGTAATGGCCAGCAAGGGCCATGTAATGGACCTCAATCCGCGTCCAAGCGATAGCGATGGAAGCACCTATGGCGTCTATATAAGGGATGGATATAGGCTTGACTATATAATTCCCGACGAGGATAAAGAGCTCTTATCCGAACTCAAAAGAGAGCTTGAGAAGGTAGATCAGCTTATACTCGCAACCGATGAGGATAGAGAGGGAGAGTCAATTGCATACCACTTGAAGATGCTTCTATCTCCAAAGGTCCCAACCTACAGAATGGTTTTTCATGAGATAACAAAGAAGGCAATAGAGGAGGCCTTTGAAAACTGCAGAGACATAGATATGGACCTTGTTATGGCCCAGGAGGCCAGGAGGGTCGTCGACAGGCTCCAAGGCTATGGAATCTCTCCGATTCTCATCAGAAAGCTCGGAAAGGATAAGCTCTCAGCTGGCAGGGTTCAGTCTCCTGCTCTAAAGCTTATTGTCGAAAGAGAGAAGATAAGAAGGAAATTCAAGGTATCTGGCTTCTACTCGGTAGAGGGAACAGCCTCATTTGATTCAAGCGACTTTTCATTTTCGCTCTCCTCAATTGGGAAAGAGAGTGTTGCCAACTCCAAAAGCTATGATAGGGAGAGCGGTGAGTTCAAGGATGGCGTTATTGTCCTTGATAAAGAGAGGGCAGATGAGATAGCCCGCTTTCTTGAGGGAAAGAGCGCCAGAGTAATAAGCAATAAGAAATCCAATACAAGCGAAAAGCCATCTGAGCCATTTACTACTTCGACACTGCAGCAGGACGCAGGCTCAAAGCTCAGGATGTCCTCAAAAGAGGTTATGATGGTCGCGCAGAGCCTCTATGAGAATGGCTATATAACATACATGCGTACTGATAGCCCTAATCTCTCCTCTGAGTGCATAAAAGCGGCCAGAGCACAGGCTGAGTCTCTCTTTGGAAAGGAGTATTTAAATCCAATAGAGAGAAATTACAAGGCAAGAACGCCAGGCGCTCAGGAGGCACATGAGGCAATCAGACCCGCAGGAGATAGGTTCAGAAGCCCAAATGAGACTGGCCTAAGGGGAAAAGAGCTGGACTTATATACGCTTATCTGGAAGAGAACGCTTGCAACTCAGATGAAAGACGCAGAGTTTTTAGATACCAAAGTTAAGCTTGAGTGCGAAGGCTATATTCTCTCTTCCGGTGAGAGGAAGTGCATCTTTGATGGCTTTATTAGGCTCTATAGGGCAAGCGATGAAGAGGAAGAGAGTGAGGAGAGCGAGAGGGCTCTGCCGAACTTAAATGTCGGAGACTCTTCTATAATAAAGAGCTCTTATGGCAAAGAGCATGCGACTCTTCCTCCCAAGAGATATACAGAGCCAAGCCTAGTAAAGAAGCTTGAGAGTGACGAGATTGGGCGTCCCTCTACATATGCCCAGATTATCTCGACTCTCTTAGATAGGGACTATGTCGTGAAGGAGGGGCTCTCGCTTGTTCCGACCTTTACGGGTTTCTTTGTAGAGAAGTTCATGGAGGAAGCATTCCCGAAGTACATAGACTACGGCTTTACAAAGAAGATGGAGGCAGAGCTCGATAAGATCGCATCTGGCGAGATGAAGAAGGATGATTATTTAAATGCCTTCTGGTTTGGCGAGGACTATAAGGGAGGTCTTGTTGAGAAGATCAATATGGTCAAAAGAGAGACGCTCTCTACCAGCTTTAAGACACTTGAGCTATCGGGTCTTCAAAAGAGTTTTGATGAGAATGGCAAAGAGGTCTCCTTTGAGATCAAGATGGGAAAGTTCGGTCCATACATTCTTACCGACTTATTTGACCAGATGAAGGGAAAGTACGA
Source organism: uncultured Spirochaetaceae bacterium (assembly GCA_947630635.1). Lineage (GTDB taxonomy): Bacteria > Spirochaetota > Spirochaetia > Sphaerochaetales > Sphaerochaetaceae > Ornithospirochaeta. The sequence continues at coordinate 4,215 of CANRIJ010000007.1, forward strand.
GATGGCATCGATTAATGAGAAGAAGTACTTTCCTGGCGAGTTCTCCCTAGAGGATGTACTCTCGATTCTCAATCCAAAAGACAATTTGCTCTATGGAAAATATATCGTGAAAGAGGGTCAGAATGGAATTTACATCCAAAGAGAGGATGGTGTTACCGTCTCATGGTATCAGAAGTCAAAGCCCGAGGAGGCCTCAGAGGAGCTATTGGACCTTCTCTTCTCACTTCCAAAAGAGCTTGGAGAGGATGATGTGTCAAAGGCCATTCTGAACTATGGAAAGTATGGCTTCTATGTGGCTTATAACGGGAAAAACTACTCACTTTTCAATGCCGATCCTCTCTTGATGGACTTTGATAGTGCAAAATCTCTCTTTGAGGAAAAGAGCCTTGGCGAGTATAACGGAAATCAAATCTACCTTAAGAAGGGAAAGTATGGCTTTTATCTTCAGTCTGGCGGTGTGAATTACAAGATATTCCGCTCCGATGGAAAGCCTGAGGATATTGATGAGAAGAAGGCAATATCGATTATCGAGAGAAAGGAAAAGAGAGAGGGTGAGGCGGTTAGCGAGAGTGAAGAGAAAGGCTCCTCACTCGGAGAGTATGAAGGCTGGCCAGTCAGAATCCTGACTGGCAGGTATGGCCCATACATTAAGTGGAATTCGAATAACTACAGAATAGGCAAGAGTGAGTCTCTTTCTGAGCTTACCTTAGATAGGGCAGTAAGCATTATCGAAAAGAAGGATAATGGTGAGAAGAAGGCAAAGAGCCCCAAGAAGGCTCTTAAAGCCATGCCAAAAGAGAGCTCTCCCTCACTCGGAGAGTATAAGGGAAATAGCGTTCTCATCATGACTGGCAAGTACGGTCCATACATTAAATGGAACAGCAATAACTACAAGATCTCGAAGGAAGATGGAGACTTATCCTCCCTTAGTCTTGATAAGGCAATAGAGATCATTGAGAGAGCAAAGGACAAAAAGAGCTCTCAATATGACTTTTTAGAAAAGGCAATTAAGGTCTGGAACCTAGATAATGGAGAGAGAGTTGGGCTCTTTGTAGGAAAGTATGGCCCATATCTAAGGGAAGGCAAGAGTATCTTCGGCCTCAAGGGCGATGAGAAGAAAAATCCAGAAGGCCTGACTGATGAGAGAGTAAAGGAGATTGTCTCTTCTCAAGAGAGCTGATAGGTACCTTTGCCTAATAGTGGTCCTTTAGTTATCTTCCATGTATGGAAAATGAGAGGATAAAGTGGGCAATTGGGGACTTGATTCTCCTTGTGTTTATTGTGCTTTTACTGACCAAGCTCATAGTTCCATTTCTATTTACATGGTTCTGGGTGATACTATCGGGGTCATTTCTTCTGATATTTCTAGCTGTCATCGGACTGAATAAGGTCATGAGAATGATGGTTGATGAAAACGATAGAGACAACTTCAGACTCGATGACAAAAATGAGAAAGACAATTAAAAAATGCCCCGGAACGGGTTCGAACTGTTGACCTTCTCCTTAGGAGGGAGACGCTCTATCCAGCTGAGCTACCGGAGCATGCTTTGATATTATCACAATCGACAAAATCATAACAACGACTCTTCTTTAATCTTTTGGTGTGATTAACTACAATTTCCATAGGATGGGAAAGAGAAAGCCTAAGAGAACAGAGAAGAGCATAGAAAAAAGGGAGGACAGAGACATCTCTCCCTTTGCCTCTATAGTTCTCAAGGAGAAGAAAGAGGATAAAAAGGCTCCAGAGAAGATAAAAGCAGAGGCGCCCAAAGAGGTCAAGAAGGCTCCGGGAGAGATCGTAAAGGGCTATGACCCCAATGCGAGCTTTGAGGATATTCTCTACTCTTTTGAGCATACCGGTAATCCATATACACTCAAGAAATCCTCTTTCAAGGGTGTTAAGAAGAATACCCAGAGCAATTTTGGAGATATTCTCAATAAATGGGAGAATAGCTACAGAAAGAAAGATGCCTCTCAAGATAATAAGGATCCTATAAATAAGAAGAGTCTTCCTAGAGAGGAAAAAGAGCCACTTTCTCAAAAGAGCCCAAAGAGCTCATATGTCCCCACCTGTGATTTTGGAAAGATCTTAGAGGAAGCTGAGAAAATCTCTCAGAAGAAGAGTTCGACTCCGGAAAAAGAGACCAAGGAAAAGAGAGTTGAAATAAAGACGTTAGACACCCTTAGAGAGGAGGATGCCATTAGCAACAATGCCTTCTTTAAGAGTGAGAGCGATGATGAGAAGAGATCTGAGAGGGCCTCTTGGTCTATTTTGGGAGGAAACGAGGCACGTGAAAGGGAGGCTTTGGATCTTCCTCCGTTAGAGTATAAGAGCCCTCATAGAGCAAAAGAGGAAAGAGAGGAAGAGAAGATAGCGATAGAAGAGAAAAGCAGCGAGGCTTTGGCTCACGTTGTTCTTGTTCCTCCTCAAAAGAAGAAAAAGAAGAAGAGAGACGATGCGCTTAGAGAGGAAGACGCACTTACAAAGGATTTCTACAAAAAAGACGGGCTCTCAGAGGAGAGGGCAGAGGGCGCTGTATGGTCTATTATAGGCGGCAATGATAACTTTGAGAGAAAGGAAAACAGCGATCTTCCTCCAATAGAGAAAGTCGATTTCTACAATAAAGGAAGCAGAAGCAAAAATAAGAGAGGCCCAGTTGAGGCAAAAAGAGACTTCCAGGAGATTCTGAGTGAGTTTGACAAGATAAGCCAGGACAAGACCTTTGAGGAGATTCTCAAGGAGAAGGATCTGGAGACCCCAAAGGTCAGGCAATATACAATCACAGAGCTCAGAAAGATGAATCCACAGGCGACTTTAGACCTTCATGGAGACACAAAGAAAGAGGCTGATGAGAAGGTCAGGTCCTTTATAAAGGAGGCACAAAGCCACCATTTGAGAAAGATTGCAATCAATGTGGGAAAGGGCCTTCATTCAGAGGATGGCAAGGGCGTTCTAAAGGACTATACAGTGGCTATAATCGATGAGATGAAGGCTGCAAGCGAAATAAACCCAGCTCCCATCAAAATGGGAGGAAGCGGTGTTCTTTGGATAATTCTGAAAGAGAAAGAGTGATTACCTCTCTCTGTAGGTGATTCTGCCCTTTGTCAAATCATATGGAGAAAGCTCGACTTTTACAGAGTCGCCGGGAACTATTCTTATGTAGTGCTTTCTCATTTTTCCTGAAAGATGTGCGAGTATTACAAGGTCGTTTGTGAGCTTTACTCTAAACATTGTATTAGGCAGTGCCTCTGTAACTACTCCTTCGACTTCAATTGCTTCTTCTTTTGCCATAATTCCTCAAAACTTATCTTCAACAGTATAGTTTTCACTCTTATCAAGAGTCAATAAAACCCTTATTTTGGGCCTCATTTATTGAGCATATGCCCAATTTAAGACTACCATTTCCAAGGGAGACACTATGAGTTTTCTTGAAGATTATCTAAAAGAGCATAATGGAAAAATAAGCGCTCCAATGGCAATGTATCTTGGAGAGTTGGAGCTTGTTTCGAAAGTAAGTCCAAAGACCGCATCTCTCATTGTAAAAGAGCTGAGAGACCAGAGAACCCACCTAAAGCTTATTGCAAGCGAGAACTTCTCATCTCTATCGGTGCAGAGTGCGATGGGAAACCTCTTGACAGATAAATATGCAGAGGGATTTCCCTTTCACAGATTCTATGCAGGCTGCGACAATGTCGATGAGATCGAGGCAGAGGGAGTAGAGGAGGCCAAGAGGCTCTTTGGTGCAGAGCACGCATATATTCAGCCTCATTCAGGCGCTGATGCAAACTTATGCGCATATTGGGCAATACTCTCAACACGCCTAGAGATGCCGGAGCTTGAGAAGCTTGAGGATACAAATCCTGCCCATATGAAGAGAGAGGATTGGAATAGGCTCAGAGAGCTTCTTCATAATCAGAGGCTCTTGGGACTCGATTACTACTCTGGCGGACACTTAACCCACGGTTACAGGCAGAATATATCGGCTCAGCTCTTTGATTCCTATTCATATTCAGTAGATAAAAATACAGGTCTTCTTGATTATGACGAGATTGAGAGGGAGGCAGAGGAGATAAGGCCATTTATTCTCCTTGCCGGCTACTCTGCATATCCCGGAAAGGTCAACTTTAGGAGAATGAGCGAGATTGCCCATAAAGTCGGCGCTGTCTTTATGGTAGATATGGCTCATTTTGCCGGCCTTGTTGCAGGCAAGGTCTTTACTGGCGACTATGATCCGGTTAAGTGGGCAGATGTTGTCACTACAACCACCCACAAGACACTCAGAGGTCCAAGAGGCGGTATGATTCTATGCAAAGAGGAGTTCAAGGAAGCCGTTGATAAGGGCTGCCCACTTGTAATTGGAGGGCCTCTTCCTCAGATGCTCGCTGCAAAGACAATAGCTCTAAAAGAGGCAAATACAGATGAGTTTAAGAGCTATGCAGAGAGAATCGTCGAAAATGCAAAGGCACTTGCAAAATACCTTGTAGAGGATGGAATCAAAGTCGCAACAGGCACAACAGAGAACCATCTTCTCTTGATTGATGTGACTCCATTTGGCCTTAACGGAAGACAGGGAGAGTCCATCTTGAGAGAGGCAGGTATGACACTTAACAGAAATGCACTCCCATTTGATCCAAACGGTCCTTGGTACACATCTGGGCTGAGAATCGGAACTCCTGCAATAACGACACTCGGCATGGGCGAGAAAGAGATGAAGAGGCTTGCCTCTGTAATAGCAAGCGTTCTAAAGGATGCTCACCCTGTGACACTGAAATCTGGAGAGAAGTCAAAGAACAAGGCCAAGTGCAGTGATGCTGTGATGGAGAGTGCAAAGAAGGAGATTGCCTCTCTTCTTGAGGAGTTCCCGCTCTATAAGGAGCTGGATCTGGAGTACCTTGAGAGGGCATTTCCATATAAAAACGAAGAATAGGCCATGCTAAAGGCTTTGAAAATGAGAGTCTCAGCACTCTCATTTTTTTTGATTTGGGAATTATTAGGCGGGTTTATTTGCAATAATCTGTATTTTTGCCCATTTACGGCCTTCTTTTGTTGCCTAAATTGACTTTGCTTAGTTAAATATCTATATGCAAAAGAAAAACAAAGGGGATTTTGGTTTTATTGTCATTGGCTTTATTGGTATCACTGGTGGTTTTGATTTTCTCTTGTGATAATGGGACTTCGTTTAGGAATATTATTGATAGTTCCTCGCTTAATAATCAGACAATTTATGGTGTTATAGCTAAGCAAAGCGATCCTAGCGTTCCTTTAGATGATGGTTTTAGTTTTATAGCACCACGTTCAGGTGTCATAAATTTGCCTGCTGGAAGCTATTGGGTATATTTATCTTTGACTTCTAAAGGAAGCTTTGATAATGGTTATCCACTTACATTGAATTCAGGGGATAATCCAATGGATCTATATGTGCCACTTAACTATATTCAGAGATAATAACTTGAAAATGTAAAACTTTGATATCCTAGTAAGCTATTTATCTTTTTCACATTATGTAAAAAGAGTCTATTATAAAAGGACGCTCTTAGAGCGGCCTTTTTTTATGGTTTAATTATAAGATATGTTTTTGTCACTTTTCTTTAAGATAATCAATTGATTTATAATCTCATGTTTAATAGTTATCTTGTACAAAAAATCATATGTTCAAATGAATGAGTTTATTGTTAGCAGATAATGATTTTAAACAACTAAAAGTTTTTTTACGGCAAATGATTGAGGCCTAATGCCGTTTGATTTGAAGTAATATAAATAAAAATTATTCTCAATTGAGAGTTTGGCGATATGAACTTAAACTTTTGACTATGGGAAATATACTGATTCAAAACGGCTTATTGGTCGATACAGAGTGGACTAAGCATGCAGACCTCTTAATAGAGGGATCTAAGATAAAGAGAATCGCACATAGAATATATCAAGAGGATTGTCCTGAGGGGACAAGTGTTGTTCATGCAGATGGACTATGCATACTTCCGGGAATAATCGATGCACATACGCATTTTCATTTAGTATCCCGAGGGACTGTTACAGCCGATTCTTTTATTGAGGGCTCAAGGCTTGCAGCATTTGGAGGCGTGACAACTGTCATCGATTTTGCCGATGACAATAAGGTGTCACTTGATGAATCGCTTTCACTTAGGCTCTCTGAGATGAGGGATATGGCAATAGACTATGCACTTCATCAGGGAGTCTATAAGTATAGGGATACTCTCAAGGATGAACTTAAGAGAGTAAAAGAGAGGGGCATTGGAACCATTAAGATATTTACAACGTATAAAGACATTGGATATCTTGTTGAGAAGCGAGACGAGCTCAAGGCAATCTTCTCAATCTGCAAAGAGCTTGGCCTAATGGTATCTGTACACTCCGAGGATGATAAGATAATTACTGAGAGAACTGCATCCTATAAGGGAGAATGGAAACCTTCAGCGCATTCGGATATAAGACCCGCTGAAGCAGAAAAGGAGGCAATCAAATATGTTGCCTCTATTGCCCAAGAGCTTGATATGCCAGTCTATATTGTCCATCTCTCATCTAAAGAGGGCCTTGAAGAGGCCAGAGATATGAGAGAGAAGGGCGTGAGGATCATCCTAGAGACGACTCCGACCTACCTTTTCCTGAATAGAAGCCTTCTTGAGAGAGATGATGGCGCCTTATTTGTTATGACTCCACCGCTTAGAACAAAGGAAGACAATGATGCGCTAAAGGATGCAGTTGAGAATGGCGAAATACAGATAATCGCAACTGATCACTGTGCATTCACTAGGGAGCAGAAGCTAAAGGAGCAAGACCCAAGAAAGATTCTTCCAGGAATTCCGGGAACCGAGGAGCTATTGCCTCTTATCCACACTTTCTCAGTCTCTGAGGGAAATCTGAATCTTTCGCAGATAGTAAATCTTCTCTCCACTGGTCCTGCAAAAGAGTTTGGTCTCTATCCAAAAAAGGGAATTTTGAGAGAGGGCTCAGATGCTGATATCGTCCTCTTCGACCCAGATGAGTCCTGGACACTCTCTAAGGATACTCTTCATAGCGCAAGCGGTTACACAGCCTATGAAGGAGTAACAGTGACTGGCAAGGTGGTCATGACATACTTAAGAGGCAGGCTTATCATGGGAGACGGAATCTACCTTGGACTAAAGGGCGACGGACAGTTTGTTAAGGCCGAAAGATGATAAAAGCGCTTCTTTTTGATATGGATGGGGTTTTGGTAAGCACTGAAGACCTCTCAATGACTATAGGAAAAAGATACTTTGAGAGTAAGGGAGCAAGATGCTCAAAAAAGAATTTTGAGAAGCATCTTGGAATGGGTGAGAGAACCTTCTTTGATGGAGCAAATAGCGAAGTTCATCTAAAAGACTACTCTTATGATGAGGCCTCAAGGTTTTTCAAGGACGAATACCTTAGGGATCTCGATAAAATAGAGATTGCGCTTCCTGGTGCTCGTGAGATACTCAAAGCCGCAAAAGAGCTTGGTCTCAAGATTGCAATCTGCTCATCAGCGCCAGACTGGAAAGTCAGAGTTAATTTCAATGCTCTTGGATTCAATGAGGATTATGTGGATCTTATTCTTACTGGAAAGGATGTCACTAAGAATAAGCCAGATCCGGAGATATATCTTAAGGCCATGGAAATCCTTGGAGTTAAGAGCAATGAGGCTATAGTGTTTGAAGACACCAAGGGCGGAATCGAGAGTGGAAAGCGCTCTGGCTCTAAGACAGTCTCTGTTCTAAATACAATCAGCTTGAGCGAAGCAGAGAGCGCAGGGGCCGATTTCATAGTCACTTCACTTAGATCATTCAGTACCAAAGAGAGTTTAGAGGGGCTCTTGAAGAGAGCCTCTGACTATAAGAATCCGATTTACAGAAAATTCGGCTCTCATTATGTCGGAAGGTCAAAGAGGGCTATGATGCTATCACTTGAGGAGAAGATAAAGAATGCCGAGAAGATGGCGTGGGATGCACTTGAAAATGCATACTCTCCATTTTCGCATTTTAGAGTAGGCTCTGCGCTTATCTCATATGGCACAGGGAAAATCTATTCAGGCTGCAATGTTGAGAACTCCTCCTATGGTGCGACAATCTGCGCTGAGAGAAATGCTGTGACAACTGCTGTAAGTAGTGAAGGCGCTCTTGGAATCGAGGCAATTGTAATAGTATCAGAGGTCGATCCTCCGGCTCCTCCGTGCGCAGTATGCAGACAGTTTCTCACCGAATTCTCAGATGAGCACACTAAGGTAATCCTTATTTCTAAATCTGGCTATCGAGAGGAATTTGAGTTCTCTGATCTCATGCCGTATCCATTTATTCTGGATTCAAAATAAGGCTCGTAACTTTTCAATCGGATAGGTTTTTCATATTATTGTCTATTATGAATAAGGGGCTGGCATTTTTATTCATTCTTATTGCATTTTTATTAGTTTCATGCAGTTCCCTTAAAGATTTTACGTCCAAGGTTGCCACTTCTGAGACCATGACACTTCCAGAGAAGTTGGAGTACTTTGGCGGTGTTCCGGTAAGTGTTGATATGCCAGAGATTTACGTCGATGGCACAGATTGGTTGATTAGGATGACTGATCTTGTCAAAGAGGCAGAAGACTATATTCTGATTTCCACATTCCTGGGCTCTTATACAGATTCTCTTAGTAGCCTTTACGACGCGATTATGGAAAAGGCCAAGGAGGGAGTCGATGTCTATTTCATAATGGATGGAATCTCCTCCTTTGATATGACCGAGACAAAGAATTTTATGACTCCTCTCTATTTTCTCAGGGATAATGGCGTCAATCTTGTAGAGGCATCTCCCGCCTCTGGATTGAGGCTGATGAACCTCAATTCTCTTTTAGATAGAGACCATAGGAAAATCATGATAATCGATGGAAAGTACTCTGCAATCGGTGGTATGAATCTCAATTACATCTCCCTTGGGGCAGGAGAGGGCAATACCCAGAGGGACAGCTTCTATGTGTTTGAGTCTTCATCCCTGACAAGCGCTTTGATTGATGTCTTTATAAAGGCCTGGAATCAGTATTCTGTGCAGAAGATCGATAAATCCATGTTCCAAGTTGATGAGAATCGTGATGGAGTCTACTTGGCATGGCTCTTTAATAGGGGAAAAAACAGCAAGACATCTATTGCTGGGATGTTTGGCTCTCTTATTGGGAGCGCCAAAGAGTCCATTGTGCTGCTTCCTTATCTTCCTATCTTGGAAAAGGAGATGACAAAGTCGCTTAACCTTGCAGCAGAGAGGGGGGTTGAGATTGAGATGCTTGTCCCAGTTGATACCCGCGGCTATGCAGAGGAAGGACTCTACTATTATTTTCCAAAGCTTGTAGATTCTGTTGATGCTGACATCTACTTATCCATAGATGATAACGAGAGTGGAGAAGTGCTTCCTCTACTGCATGAGAAGCTGATGATTGTGGATGGCAGATACGTAATGATCGGATCTACGAATTTCAATCTTCGCTCAATGGAAATGAACTATGAGATATCTCTTGTGATTGATAGCCCAGAGCTGGCCACTATAGTCACAGACCATGTCCAGAGAATTAAGGAGACCTCCTCATTCCTTCTTACTGAAGAGCTTGCAGATTCGCTCTATAAAGAGGGTGCCAGTCTTTTAAGCTATCTCTTTATGTATTTTGGGGGCTAAATGAGACGCATTTCTCTGATTTTCGTCTTTATGCTGCTTCCATTTTTGCTCTTTTCAAAGCCAGGCTTTGGATGGAGCTTGGCTCCTGTCGGGGAGCTTCTGCCAAGTGGTGGTGCATATGGAGCGCTAGGAGCATCATTTGTCTTCTCTCCTTGGGTTAATAGACATGTCGGAGATATTGAGGCAGAGCTTCAGTTTGCACCAGTTAGTCCCTATTTGGAGGCAGTCAATCTAAAGCTCTCGTCACCTCTTTTCTGGCTTATAAAGAATCCGTTTAGATTTATATTCTCAAACTCTGTCTACTGGGCACCGAAGCTTGCGCTCGGAGCTCAATACAGAATGCCCAATGATTGGGCAGTATATATGTCTATTGCGCCTCTTTCATTTCAGGACAATGAGTATGTCTATGAGTTCTTATCCCCATATGTGCTTTATGATTTTGAGAACAATAGGTGGGGCTGGGGCGCATATATAATGAAGTTTGCATACTTCTTTGGAGGAACAGATGACTAGAGTGAGAAAGTCTCTTCTTCTTGTTCTCATATCATTTATAGCGCTTCTTCCGCTGAGTGCAGGCGATTATTTTGATATCGCTCTCACCTTTGGAGATATGACCTATAAGTGGTGGCCAAATGGAGTCAATGTAAACTATGGCATGAATATAGGGCTTACAAGCCATCTTGAGTTTGATCTATGGGTAACCTCCCAGTTAACCCCAGTTCCCTTTAAAGAGAATATTATAGGCGGGGAGTTTGACTATACGCTCTTGGGCAAGAGGAGCACAGCATCGCAGGTTGCGGGAGATGGGATTAATATGCTTGTCGGCTTTGGTGGGTTTTTCAATACAAAGACCTTTGGGGCAGGCCCCTTCTTCTCATTTACCCCACTTACTGTCGGAAGCCCAATTGGCGGAAAGAGAGAGAGACTCTTAAAGGTCTCTCTAGGATACGACTTTGTGAACTGGGACTTCTTTGTCGCTCTTGATCTTCTGAATTTGGACTTTTATGTCAGAGGAACCTATAGAGATTACACTTTCTAGCTATTTGCCCTCGAGAGCCATGATTTTATCGACTCTCTTCTGATGTCTTCCGCCTTGGAATTCGGCATTCATAAACTCTGATAGCATATCGCTGATTGTATCTCTGTATTCGATTCTTCCCCCGAATGCTATGAAGTTGGCATTATTGTGCTCTTTGGCCATTCTTGCAGCATATTTGTCCTCAGGAAGCGCACAGCGCACGCCCTTCATCTTATTTGCGGCAATAGAGATCCCGATTCCAGTGCCACATAAGAGTATTCCGAAGTCGTAGTCTCCCTTTCTGTATTCGATGACGCACTTTTCTGCCATATCAGGATAGTCAACTGAATCCTCTGTTGCTGTACCGAGGTAGGTATAAGCAATTTTTTTTCGATCAAGGAACATTAAAACTTCTTTTGCCTTATTAACTGCTGCATGGTCATTTGCTATAACTACTTTCATAGGTCACAATTATAACGCTCATTTCATATACTGGTGGAGGAAAAATGGCCATTATCTATGTAACCGGACACAGAAATCCAGACATGGATTCTATATGCTCAGCCTATTCATATGCTTTTTTGAAGAATCTTGTCGATAGGAAGAACAAATATATTCCCGTGAGACTTGGATCTGCAAATAAGAATGCCAAGGAGCTCTTCTCAAGGCTGAATATAGAACTGCCTATGCTTTTAAAGGATGTGAAGCCTAAGGTCAGAGAGGTTGTGAAAAGGCCTCGATTCACTCTTAAGGAGAATGACTCGCTATATAGGGCAATTGGAATCTTCTCAAAGTATAAGGCAACAGTTCTCCCGGTATTTGATGAGTATGGCAAATACGCGTTTCTTCTAACAAGCGATGATATAAACGCATATTTTCTGAGAGAGAACAATGGAGAGAGACTGAAGTACCAGATATATGAGAACCTTTTAGAGGAAGTTCTCAAGGGTTCTTTCTTAAAGCGTGGGGATAAAGGGGAGATATCTGCTCCGCTAATGGTAGGCGCAATGGAGTTCTCGCAGTTTGAGAGAAGGCTGAGACGTCTAAAGGAAAAACCAATTTTGGTTACTGGAATCAGGAAAGAGCATCTTAAGAAGGCCATCGAGGAGGGCGCTCCTGGAATAGTCATAACTGGATATGATCCCAAAAGAGGAGATATAGGAGTTGATTTCTCATCCTATGAGGGCTTTGTATTTATATCAAAGACCGATACTGCTGAGACTATTAGGCTCCTAAGGCTTTCAACTCCAGTCAAGAGTCTTTTCAGGGAGGACTCTGTTGTTCCTGAGATTCAGGAGGATATGCTTTTTGATGAGGCCAAGGCAATACTCATGATGTCTGAGTATAGGGGGCTCTCTGTCTTCAGGGATAGGGAGTGGGTTGGCTTTGTAACTAGAAGATGCTTTTTGGAACGTCCAAAGCAGAAGCTGATACTGGTTGACCATAATGAGAGCGAGCAGAGCGTAATTGGTGTGGAGGATGCGGAGATTGTTGAGATAATTGACCATCATAGGCTTGCTCCTCCCAGGATGAAGAGTCCGATTTACATATGCTCTGAGCCGTTGGGATCTACCTGTACGATAATCTATGAGCAGTTTAAGAAATATGGACTGAAGCCTGACAAAAAGAGGGCAGAGGTGCTTATTTCCGGTCTTATCTCCGACACTGTTATGCTCAAGAGTCCTACAACTACAGCCTATGATAGGCATGTGGCAGAGAAGCTTCAGAAGAGGGCAGAGATTGAGGATCTTTCGAAGTTCTCAGAGGCGCTCTTCTCCTCTGGTACATCCCTATCGTCTCAAGATCCGATTAGGGCTATCGAGAGCGATATGAAGACCTATTTTGAGCATGGAGTGAAATTCTCAATCAGCCAAATAGAGGTAACCTCTCTTGAGGAGACTCTCAAGCTAAGAGAGGTCTTCTTAAATGCTCTTAAGACTATCGAAAAGCGAGAGAATCTTGATTGGGCAATGCTTCTTGTGACGGATGTAATAAATGACGAGTCGCTTCTTCTTACAACTGGTTATGACAGAGAGGGAAGATTCTTCTGGGAGAGAGAGGATGAAAATACCTATAGTCTTCCAAAGGTCCTATCGAGAAAGAAGCAGCTTCTTCCAGAGATACTCAGGATACTTGAGGAGTAGGCTTCTTTGACTTCTTGTCGAAGGTATTTGCCTCTCCCTCGTTTTTGCTGGTTAGCTTAATAACCGATGGGATGGTTCTGATTGTGGAGAGTGCCTTCTTTAGGGCCTCTTCGCTCTCGGCTGCAATCATGAAGTCTCCCACAAGCTTGTTGCCATCGGTGTCGACTCTGCCTTTTTTGAGTTTTGCGCCATGCTTTTTGGCAGCGTTGTCAATCTCCCCGAAGAGATCTGCGTCCATTTTTGCTACTACAGTGAGTATCTTTGAGTAATCAGATCCAACCCATCTGACAGGGACAAGGCGGTCTTTAATGCCCTCCATGTGCTTTAGATTGGAGCAGTCCTTTCTGTGGATTATGTAGCCTCTGCCACGAGTTATATATGCAACCACATCATCGCCCTTCATCGGATTGCAGCACTTTGCAAAGGAGTGCATTATGTTTGTGTCTTCTCCGATTTGAATCGTTCCAGTTGGCTCCTTTGTTATGAATTTCAATGAGCCATTTACAATCTGGGCAGGAGTTGGTTTTTTATCTTCCTCTTTTTTCTTCTCTTCCTTTTTCTCCTCTTTTTTCGGGGCAGTTGGAAGATTTAGCGATGCATATTTTGCAAGCCAGGCTCTTATCTTCTTTTTGGCGCTGTTGGTCTTGGCATACTCGAGCCATTGATGAGTCGGGTGGGCCGATGGGCTGGTGAGAATCTCGACTATCTGGGTATTTTGAAGCTCTTTGTTGAGTGGAAGAATATTTCCATCTGCTATTGCTCCAGAGCAGTGATTTCCAACCTCTGTATGCACTTTATAAGCAAAGTCCAGGGCAGTTGAGCCTATTGGGAGCTCAATTACGTGGCCCTGCGGAGTAAAGACTACGATTGAGTCCTTCAAGAGCTCGTTCTTGATCTCATCCATGAAGTCTTCGCTCTGCTCAATCTCCCTAGACCAGGATTGGATCTTCTTGATGATCTTTGCGTAGTTGAGGCTATCCATGCTCTTCCAAGTGCCAGTCTCGCTTCCCGATGCCATTTTGTATGACCAGTGGGCTGCAACTCCCTCTTCTGCAGTCTTATGCATCTCCTCGGTTCTTATTTGAATCTCAAGGTGTCTGGACTGCGGACCTAGAACGGTCGTGTGGAGAGACTGGTAGTTATTTGCCTTGGGCATCGCTATATAGTCTTTGAATCTTCCCTCAATAGGAATCCACATTGAGTGTATGATTCCAAGAATCGTATAGCACTCGATTGTTGTCTTGCAGATTATTCTTATTCCCAGAATATCGAAAATCTCGTCGATTTCCTTCTTTCTCTTCTTGATTTTCTGGTAGATAGAGTAGGCGTGCTTCACTCTTCCCGAGATCTTTATGTCTGTGATTCCAGCCTTCTTGCACTCATCCTCAATCATCTTCGAGACTTGCTTTATGAAGGCGTTGTACTCGCTCTTTTTCTCAAGTAGGAATCCATTTATATAATCGTAGCTCTCTTTCTTGAGCGCCTTTAGCGATAGGTCTTCGAGCTCGCTTTTTAGAGTCTGCATTCCAAGAGAATCAGCAATCGGGGCGAATATATCGAGGCAGTCCTCAGCGAAGGCTCTCTTTCTCTCAGGAGAGAGGCCATCTATGGTTCTCATATTATGAAGCTTATCGGCAAGCTTTATGATGATTACCCTAAGATCCTTTCCCATTGCAAAGAACATCTTCTTGATTGTCTCTGCCTCCTGGATGGATTTATCGTGCGTGATCTTAGAGATCTTTGTTACGGCTTGGACCATATCAGAGACCTCTTTTCCAAATGTCGAGGCTATCTCTTCCTCTGTGGCATCTGTGTCTTCAAGAGTGTCGTGGAGAAGGGCTGCAACAATTGCATCTGCATCCATGCCAAGTCCAATTAGGATCTCAGCAACTGCAATAGGGTGGGTTATATAGGGCTCTCCGGTTTTTCGCCTTTGAAGACCATGCTTACGAGAGGCATAGATTGCTGCAGCTGCTATCTTTGCCCTCTCCTCATCGTTGAAGCGATAGAGCTTTTGGAGAAATCTATCAATTAGGTCTTTGTTTGGTATGTCCTCTCTAAGATCTTCTTCCATATACAACTCGCTCGAGTCCGGCTAAATCCTTTTTTATGCCTATGTCTCTAAAGCCCTCTTTTTCAAAGAGTCTAACACAAAGACCTATCTGTCGATAGTCAGCCTCCAAAAGAAGATAGCCGTTCTCTTTTAGGTGGCTAGGTGCCTCTTTTATGATTCTTCTTATGATGCCAAGCCCATCGCCCTCTCCTCCTAAAAGCGCCTCTCTTGGCTCTTTTTTGACCTCAGGAGAGGCTATCTCAATCCATTCTTCGGTCAGGTATGGTGGGTTCGAGACAATAAGGTCGAAAATCTTATCCTTCCAAGGCTCAAAGAGGTCTCCAATTCTGGAAATTGGCTTAAAGCCAGTGTTCTTTATGTAGTTCTTTCTTGCTATCTCAATGGCCTTTTCTGATATATCGCTAAAGGAAACCTGAGTCTTCATCTCATAGGAGAGCGCTGTCGCAATTGCCCCAGATCCGGTGCAGAGATCGAGTATTTTTGGATTTTCGAGCTCTTTTGCCTTTAAGAGCGCTGTCTCTACAAGAGTCTCGGTGTCTGGGCGTGGGATGAGAACATTCTCATCCACGTAGAAAGAAAGGCCCCAGAACTCCTTCTCATTTAGAATGTATGCCGATGGTTCGCCCATAAGTCTTCTCTTTAATAGAGAGATTGCAAGCTCAGTGCTCTTTTCGTCTATCTCGTCTTCTGCTTTTAGAATCTGTTCCTCTTTTGAGAGGTTGGTTGCCCTTTCGATTATCAGAGCAACCTCTAGGTTTTTAAGCTCAAGACTCTTTGCTCTATCAAGAAGATGCTTTTTGAGCTCTCTTAGTCTCATGCCTCTTTAAGGGCCTCTTCTCCTGCCTTGATCTTAAGTGCTTCCACAAATTCATCGAGGTCCCCATTCATGACGCCCTCAAGGTTATATGAGGTTAGATTTATCCTGTGGTCTGTGACTCTGTTTTGAGGGAAGTTATAGGTTCTGATTCTCTCAGATCTGTCCCCGGATCCAACCATTGAGCGCCTTGCATCTGAGCGTTCTTTGGCCTTCTTTTCCTCTTCCATTTCGTAGAGTCTGGATCTGAGGATCTTCATGGCCTTGTTCTTGTTCTTAAGCTGTGATTTCTCATCTTGCTGCATTACAACAATCCCAGTTGGAAGGTGAGTGATTCTCACGGCAGAGTCGGTTGTATTGACGCACTGTCCGCCTGGGCCGCCGGCTCTCATGACTTCGATCTTCAAGTCTTTCTCGTTGATCTCGATATCGGTCTCTTCTGCCTCAGGGAGAACTGCTACGGTTATGGCAGAAGTGTGGATTCTGCCGCTTGACTCGGTCTCTGGGACTCTTTGGACTCTATGGACTCCAGACTCATATCTCATGCTTCCATAGACGTCTTTTCCAGATATTGATAGGACTATTTCCTTATAGCCGCCGATTCCAGTCTCATTGGAGTTCAGAATCTCTATTTTCCATCTCATTTTCTCGGCGTAGTGTGTATACATTCTGTAGATATCTGCTGCAAATAGAGCTGCCTCATCACCACCGGTCCCAGCTCTTATTTCCATTATTATGTTCTTTCCTTCAAGTGGGTCTGGTGGAATCAATAGGATTTTGAGGGCCTTCTCTGTATTCTCGATTTTGCCCTCAAGCTCGCCAATCTCTTCTTTGGCCATCTCCAAGAGCTCCTGGTCGCTCTCGCTGCGACTTAGTTCCTTTGCATCCTTGAGCTCTTTATCGAGGTCTTCTAGCTCTTCGAGCTTTTCTACTATAGGTGCGAGGTGGCTCCTTTCCTGCATAAGCTCCTTATAGAGCTTCATGTTTGACAGAGTCTCCTCAGATGAGAGTCTTTTGTCCAATTCTTCTAGCTGCGTTCTATAGCCGGGAAGTTTTTCAAGCATGGTGTGATTATACCTATTTGTCTCTCTTTGATAAATTAGGAGAGCACTTTGTCCTTAAGTGCCTTGCCGTACTTCTTAAGCTCGATGAAAGTAATTTTGTCCTCTGCAGTTGTATCAACAGAGTCTATCAGCTCATCGAGTTTTCTCATGTACCTGTCTATGCTATATCCATCCTCTGTTATTGGGATGAGAAGGCGTTTTGAGCAGAAGTTCTTCCACTTATCAAGCTCTTCTTTCTCAAGGGACTCGGGGTGATTTCTGCACACTTGTCTCCATAAGAGCGCATGGTATGAATCGTTGTCAAAGAGAAACTCCTTTGTGTTGAGCTTTTCCTTTGGAGACATTGCCCTTATTCTCTCTAGAGTCGCCTTATCTCGCTTAGTGATAAACGATGAGTAGATTTTCAGATCCACATCGCTCTTATTTGAGTCTTGTTTCTCTTCCAGCGCCTGAACTTTGAGAGAGTAGTAGTCAAATGGATTCTTTTTCAGAATCTCATCTCTTTTGCTGATTATCTCCTCTTTTGAGAAGCCAAGGCGTCTCTCGCTCTCTTTTGTCAGTACCTTTATTGGAGCAATAAAGGGACAGCGATTTATTGATATCTTTACGATTCCAGACTTCTCATAGTCATATAGGTCCATCTCCTCAGGTGCTT
This sequence comes from uncultured Spirochaetaceae bacterium, assembly GCA_947630635.1. Taxonomy (GTDB): domain Bacteria; phylum Spirochaetota; class Spirochaetia; order Sphaerochaetales; family Sphaerochaetaceae; genus Ornithospirochaeta. The sequence goes on from CANRIJ010000007.1 coordinate 21,642, forward strand.
CTTTTAAAAGGTCGAAGGCATAGAGCTCTGTTGGGCGCTCCTTGTTGTAAAAAAGGGGCATCATAGGGTGGGTGTTTCCACGCTCTGAGGAGAATTTGGAAGAGGTGTAGAGAAATGGAGTGTGCTTCTTCTCGTCAATTAGGCTTGCGATCTTGATCTTTCCTCTATGCTCTAGGGCAAAATCCCATAGTTGGCGCTGCTTTTCTCTTATTAGTTTTGCCACGCTTATTGTTGCCCTTACATCCGATAGCGCATCATGGGCATCTATGTGCTCTATGTTGTTTTCCTTAGTGAGATCTGTGAGCTTAAATGAGGTTCTTCCCGTCTCGGGGTTCTTTATATCGAATACGATTCCATTGGGCCTAAGGTCTCTTGTGGCTCTTACAAGGTCAATAATGTCGTATCTTGAGCAGCCATTCATGTACTCTCTTTCATATGGGTCATATAGATTTCTGTAGAGCGTGTTCCTGATAAACTCATCGTCAAAAGCGACTGAGTTGTAGCCCAGTGTGATAGTATCCTCTACTAGCATCTCATTTCTTATTCTCTTGATGAATTCCTCTTCAATTAACCCGTTTCTGTTTGCAAACTGGGGTGTGATATGCGTGATTTTGCAGCTCTCTGGGTTGGGTAGATAGTCAGGGGTGAGCTTTGAGTAGAGTACTATCGGCTTTGATACTGCATTGAAATCCATATCGGTGCGGATTGCTGCAAATTGGGCTATCCTGTCATATTTGCTGTTGGTTCCGAAGGTCTCAAGGTCATACCAAAGAAGAGTTTTCACCCTTTGATATTATCACAGATTGCCGAAAAGCTATTTAATTTCACACTAGCTTTATTTTGCCCTCTGTATGGAATTCAATGATTTGCTCACATTAAGGCGCTTTGTTACTATTTTTAATATGAGAAGAAGACTTTTTGCATTTCTCTTTCTGATATTTCTGTCAGTTGCGATTTTTGCATCAAGCGAAGAGGAGACCTATTCTTTGACCTACATTGAGGATTTGGAAAATGCGCCTATATCAGAGGATGTCAAGAATCTCTTTGGCCTCGAAGAGGAGGGCATTGCCTTTTTTGAGGCCCTTGGGGCTGCATATACAACTCTTCCAAGGGTAAAGCTGCCGGGAGTTGAATTTGCCGATTCTGAGGGGCTCTTTCCTTCAAGGGTGGTCTTTTCCCCATCTGATTTGTCATCATACTACAGTGCGCTGGAGAATCCCGGAGGAAATGTCTTCTCGAGATTCATATCAAATACAATAAGCAAGATCACACCGCTGAAGAAGATGGCGATGGAGTCTCTTTCTAAGCTTGACTTAAAGAAGGGAGACTTTGTTGTAAATGGAACTCTCTCTATATCTGGTCTAGATAGAATCTCTATTGGCGATATGATGAGCTTCAATGTGCTGGAGAAGATAGATGCGAGTGCAGAGCTCGATGTTCTTCTATATGGCAGCAGTGTTGGAAAGACCTATGCGATAAAGGGAAGAATCAGAGTCTATGGCTCACCAGAGAGAAAGGTAAATATAGACATGCGTGAACTATATATAAATTCAGAGAAGGCTGCAGAGAAGGTCATTACACTTGTTATGTCGGAGGCGTAAATTGGATAGGGTTCATGATTTTCTAATTCGTCATAAGCTCTCTCCGGATTCTTTTGATTCAGAGGAGCTCTTAGGGAGATTTATTCTCGAGATGGAGCGAGGCCTTGAGGGAAAGAGCTCCTCTCTTCAGATGATTCCAACCTATATTCGACTCGGTAAGAGAGTCAAAAAAGGAGATAGGGCAATAGTCTTGGACGCAGGGGGAACCAATTTCAGGACATGCCTTGTTGAGATTGGAGAGAATGGGGAGTTTGAGATCTCTGACTTCAAGAAGGTATCAATGCCGGGAATTGATAGAGAGGTATCTAAAGCCGAATTCTTCTCTATTCTTGCAGACAATGTCGAGCGCCTTATTGATAAGGCAGACAAAATCGGCTTCTGCTTTAGCTATGCGGCCAGAATCACAGAGGACCATGATGGCATTCCCCTCTCATTTTCCAAGGAGATCAAGGCGAGGGAGGTCTTGGGCGAGAGGCTTGGGAAATCGCTTTTAGAGGAGCTTGAGAGAAGAGGGCACAACATCGAGAATAAGAAAATCGCAATTTTAAATGACACTGTTGCGACGCTGCTTGCAGCAAAGGCCCTATACCCAGAGCATGCATCAGGCTATATTGGCTTTATTTTGGGAACAGGGACCAATACCGCCTACCTTGAGGATGAGGGAAGCATAAAGACCATAAAGGGAGAGCGCGGCGTCAAAGAGGTTATAAATGTAGAGTCTGGGGCTCTTAGGTTTGAGCTTGGAGATTTAGACGAGGTCTTCTTAAAGGGCACCAAAGACCCCTTCTCATACCATCTTGAGAAGATGATAAGTGGCGCATACCTTGGATCCTTTGCAACTCTCGTTATTGAGAAGGCAATTGAGGAGGGGCTTTTATCTAAGACTTTTGCTGATAGATTCCACACCATTGAGAGGCTTAATACCACTCGAATGTCCCATTATCTTGAGATGCCATTTAACAGGGACTATGACCTTGTAAAGTGCGTAGAGGGCTCTGACGAGGATGCCGATAATCTCTATATTATTCTCAAAAACATCGTAGAGAGGGCTGCAAAGCTTACTGCGGTAAACCTCTCGGCTGCTATTTTGAAGTCAGATGAGGGGAAGACTCCCAGAGAGCCTATTGTCATAAATGCAGATGGAACGACGTTCTATAAGACTGAGTTCTTGGAATTCTACACTAAGGTCTATCTTACAGAGCTTCTATCTGGAGATAGAGAGAGGTTCTTTAAGATAGTCAGGATTGATAACAGCCCAGTGCTTGGGGCATCGATTGCAGGCATGAGT
>CANRIJ010000008.1 GCA_947630635.1 uncultured Spirochaetaceae bacterium
GCGAGAATGGCTCTGGAAAGTCGACATTTGTTAAGACAATCTTAGGCCTTGTGAGTCCTCTGAAGGGCAAGGTGGAGTATAAAAACGGCTTTAAGAGGAGCGATATCGGCTATCTTCCGCAGGAGTCTATGATAATGAGGGATTTCCCCTCTTCTGTTATGGAGGTAGTACTCTCAGGAGCACTCAATAGAAAAAGAGGCTCGCTTCTATATACAAAGGAAGAAAGAAAGAGGGCCAAGGATATACTCAAAGAGCTCTCTGTAGAGAGACTTGAGAAGAGCTCCTTTCAAGAGCTCTCTGGTGGCGAGAGACAGAGGGTTCTTCTCTCTCGTGCTCTTATGGCTACCGATAAAATGATTCTTCTAGATGAGCCAGTGGCGTCTTTGGATATGAAGTCCTCATATGAGCTTTATAGAACACTCGATGAGCTTAACAGAAACGGAATAACGATTTTGATGGTTACCCACGATATACATCCTGCTTTGAATGACGCAACAAGAATACTTCATTTTGGAAAGGACGCATATTTTTTCGGAACAAAGGAAGAGTACTTTGACTCGCCAATGGGAATAGAGTTCATGCACGAGGCAGGCCACGATGATTAGCATATTCTCATACTCTTTCATTCTCAGGGCATTTATAGTGGGGATATTGGTATCGCTGACAAGCAGCCTAATAGGGGTAAGCCTAGTGCTCAGAAGGCTCTCCATGATAGGAGATGGGCTCTCGCATGTAGCTTTTGGCGCTTTGGGAGTGGCTACGCTATTTTCGGTGCTTCCCTTTGTGCTTACAGTGCCAATAGTGATAATAGCGGCAGTCTTTCTTCTTTCGCTTTCAGGAAAGAAGCGTAGCTCTGATGCATCGATTGCACTCCTATCCTCTGGTGCTCTTGCAATTGGTGTAATCGCAATCTCACTTTCAGGGGAGAATGGAGATCTGAATTCTTTTCTATTTGGATCCGTGCTGGCTATCTCAAAGGGAGATGGAATTGCATCTATAGTCTTATCTGCCATTACTTTGGCTATCTATATTGTCTTTTATCATCAGATATACATAACGACTTTTGATATGTCTTTTGCCAAAGCCACAGGCATCAAAGCTGATAGGTATACTCTTCTTCTGGCGATTTTAAGCGCAGTGACAATAGTTGTCGGCATGAGGATTCTTGGTGCTCTTTTGATATCAAGCCTGATTATTTTCCCTGCAATGTTCTCGATGAAAATAGCAAAGACCTATTTTCTTGTGACTATACTATCGGCTGTAGAGGCTCTTTTTGCATTTGTGATTGGGTTTTTTCTAAGCTACTATCTATCGCTTCCAACAGGAGCCTCTGTGGTAGTTGTGCATATAGTTTTGTATGTATGTGCTTCCGTCTATAGGTATTTTAGAAATTTAGCCAAGAGAAAGCGTCTTTTAGCTTAGATTCTTTATCTTCGCCTCTGAAGATAAGAGTGTCCTTTACTCCAGCCTCTATTGCTCCGTGGGCATAGCTCTCAATGTCATCTATGAAGAATGCATTTTCTGAAAGTATGTTTTCTTCTTTCAAAATGGTCTTGAAGAAGGCTGGAGCTGGTTTTGATAGACCCATTTCATAAGAAAGGTAAACCCTGTCAAAGAGAGATATTGCAGGTAGTTTCGATACCTTCCTCCAATGTGGCTCAATTGTATTAGTTGCAGCGATAATATGCTTGCCCTTCTCCTTGAGAGAGGTAAGCAGTCTTTTAATAATTGGATTGTCCTCTGGAGAGAAGAAGTCATAGAAGGGATTTCCATTTATTTTTACGCCAAATCTCTTCTCTACATGCCTCCAATATTCCTCTGTTGATACATAGCCGTCTGATAGAGGGTATTCGTAATCGCGATAATCCTGTTCGAACTCTTCTTTTGGCAGATTGTAATACTCTCTGATCTTATCATTGCAATATATATTGATTACAGTTACGTTCCCCAAATCAAACATGTATATATCTTTATCGACTGTGTTCATACAGTCGTATTTTATATTCTTAATTCGTATTTAAGAAAAGTAGTTGATTATTTTTTCTGTCCACAATTCTTTCTGCTGTATTTTTGTATTTGCCATGAGTATTACTACGTGGTTCCGTTTTTGGAAGATTTAGCCTTCATTTTTTGTTATGGGTTTATATAACTCCAGTGGTTTATAGAGGAAATTATGCTCTTGCATTATCGCACGAAGTGTATAAGCGCCATTTTCTATCTCCATCTCTCTCCTTCCATATGGCGCCCTCTGCCTGTGCATAAAAGCGAAAGAGAAGGAGAAGAGAATGTTAGTCAACCTTTGTGAAGGCAATAGTCTGGATTGTGAATGTGCCAGCGGAATAGTTTCCAGTAAGACTGGCGCTCTTGACATAGGTCGATGTTTCTCCGACTTTCACTCCGGTTTCTTGGTCTGTCGCAGTCCATGCAAGCGGGCCGAGACCACTGCCGGCATTTGCCAGAGGAACTGTTATGGTGACTCCAGAGCAGTCTGCCGTGCTGCTGGCGAGAGTTGCATTTACATCCACCGTTATGCTTCCCGTCTGACCAGTGGTGCTTCCATTTGCTGCCTGAATCTCCTGTGCTGGAAGAACGACTTCACCTGTGTCTGATGACGCTGTAAGTCCCGATACAGTTACAGTCTCGCTGGCGGCTATCGTGACTTCGATGGTGGCGGTCGCTGCGAGGGTGGCGCTTGAAATCTCCTCTCCCGCTGTGCCAGTCATGCCGCTGATTGTGAATGATGTGACATTGACAATATCAGAGAGGGCCTTTGGTTCCATGTTGGTGAATGCAAGAGTCAAGGAAGAAAGAGACTCCTCCGCCTCATCTGCAAAGACAATCTGGCCTTCGACCGCTGCCTTTACGTTGGCCGAGTCCTTTGTGAAGGTCACAGTGAGAGCGATTGACGCTATATTCTCATTTGGAGCCGTCAGATCATCGGCCGCAAGATCCAATGTGACTGAGTCTGAGGTCATATTCGCTCCATTGAGGGATGCAATGGCTGCTGCTGGGATATTAACGCTTGATGCCTTCTGTCCCTCCTGGAGGACGGTGAGCTTAAATGCTGTTTCAGTCTGAAGGATTGTAGTTTTTCAAAGAGCTACACTTCCTACGCTAAGGCTCTGGCTCTGATGTTTCCAGTGTTATTTAAAGACTTCAGTATTAGCGTTTTTCCTGATTTCGATTTTTGATTAATGCGGATGATGCTTTGGCTGCATGCATTATTTACGTAGAGAAATTTTCAGATATATAGCTTAATGAATTGAAATCAATTCAATAATTTTCATTGATTTTCGCCAGATAATGCAAAAAAAATTGCATTAAGTGGCGAAAATATGATTAAAACTACAGGAATGCTATTGGATGAGCTCAAAAACTACAGGTCCCCGATGAGCAAGATAGGCAGGATGGCATCCCATGGCGACATATTCCCCATAGTCCGCGGTCTCTACGAAACCGACGGGAATACTCCCGGGCACCTGCTTGCAGCAAGCATATATGGACCCTCATACCTATCATTTGAATATGCGCTCTATGTATATGATCTGATCCCCGAGAGGGTATATGCATATACCTCTGCCACGTTTGAGAAGGGGCGGAGGAAGACATATATGAATCGCTTTGGCACATATCTCTTCAGAGATGTGCCATCTGAGGCATTCCCAATAGGAATCGAGTATAAGAGCGAAGGCGAATATGCATATAGAATCGCCTCTCCCGAGAAGGCCATATGCGACACCCTGTACGACAGGCCTGTTGTCGATAGCAGAAAAGAGCTCATTGAGCTTCTTTTTGAGGATATGAGAATAGACGAGGATCTGTTCTTCGCCCTTGATAGGGAGAAGATAATAAGCCTCTCTCCAAAATACCACTCTAAGAATCTAAATCTGCTGCAGAGCTTGATTAAAAGCATGGAGTAAACATGAATGGAGTTTTCAATAATTCAGAACTAACGTCTCAGGAAGCAAGGGAAAACGCTGTTAAGGAAAAAATGCAGGAAATAATTCTATGCGGATTATCACGGGCAGGCTTTTTCAAGGAGGCGGCTTTTTATGGTGGAACTGCCCTAAGGATATTCTATGGCCTAAAACGCTTCTCTGAAGACCTGGATTTCTCCTTGATAAAGCCAAACAAGGATTTCAAATTGGAGAAATACTGCAACTTCATAGAGAAGGAGATTAAGTCATTTGGACTCAACGCAGAGATCAGCATCAAAACCAAGACAAAAGACTCTGCTATAAAATCAGCATTCCCAAAAGGCAATACCATTGAGCACATAATCCTTTTTTATGGGGAAAATGATACTAACGGAATACCAAGGAACAAGCAGATAAAGATAAAATTTGAAGTCGATACCGACCCGCCGCCATTTGCGGGATATGAAGCAAAATACTCCCTCATTCCAGCTCCCTATGAAGTAAGACTCTATGATGCCCCCTCGCTTTTTTCCGGAAAAATACATGCTGTACTATGCCGATCATGGAAAAATCGAATAAAGGGACGCGATTTATACGACTATGTGTTTTTCCTTCAAAATAAAATTCCAGTGAATTTAAGGCATCTTAAGGCGAGACTGATTCAAAGCAGCTACTTAGCAAACGAAGACATGTTTGACATCGAAATGCTAAAGATCATGTTAAAAAGCCATTTTAGCAGCATTGATTACGAAAACGCAAAAAAAGATATAAGCCCATTCATAGATGATATCAACGAACTGTCCGTTTGGAACAAGGACTTCTTTATTGCAATTACTGACAACTTACAAGAAACAATTATTTGAGTATTTTTCCCCTATCTCCATCTCTCTTCTTCCATATGGCGCCCTCTGCCTATGCATAATGGCGGAAGAGGGGAAGAGGGGAATCAGTTACTTGTTGTTGCAACAATTGTTATGTTGTTCACGGTATTGCCAGTTCCCTTCAGGGTTACGCTTGTTATTTGATTGATGTTATCGGGCTGCTTGTCCTGAGGTATAGTGATTTGCTTGTCGAAAACAATGCCTGTTCCTGAGAGAAGCGTGTTGACTGCCGATCCCGCTATGTTGAGGACGATTGTTCCGCTAGCCTCGGTTACCTTTGAACCAGCAACTGTCAGTGAGAAGTTATTGACTGACTCTATATTGGTAGCTGTTGTTATATTCTCCTTGGTAAGGGCAAGAGTCCCGGCTGTCAATGTGGCAGAAGTCGTGCTGGGATCTTGGCCGCTTGTGAATGACAGCGTGGTCTGGGCGGCGGCGGCAAGAGTCCCGCTTGAGATATCCTCTCCAGCAGTTCCTGAAATATTGCTGATGGTGAATGATGTTAGGCTTACTCCAGTTGCTAGCTGTGCATTTACATCCTTCGTAAAGGCAAGCGAAAGGCTCGATGGATTCTCGGCCTCGGATGCAAAGACGATCTGTCCTGTGACGGCTGCCTCTACGTTGTTGGAATTCTGGGTGAATGTGACATTGAGATTTATGGAGGCTATATCCTCATTTTCCTCTGTGAGATTGGCAGAGGTGAGGTTTAGGACAACTGGCGCTGATGATAGCGTCAGGCCATCGAGTGATGACAGCTGGGCTGCGTCAATATTTACGCTTGATGCCTTCTGTCCCTCCTGGAGGACGGTGAGCTCATATGCTGTTTCAGTCTGAAGGCTGTGGTTGTTCTAGAGATAGAATTTCTGAGGTTTTTTGTCTTCACTTATGTCTGTTTTGAGGAATCATGTTTGTTATGAATGCTTAAAGAGGTGAATTTTTATTGCAAATCGATTGTGAGATAACTATCATTGTGTAACTTGGTTATGGACGCGTTTCTTTCGAATTTATTAATTGAAGCAGAGTATATTATTAGACTTTTGGTTGCTGCAATATGTGGTGGCATTGTTGGTTTTGAGCGAGAGAAGAGACAGAAGAGTGCGGGAATCAGAACGCATATTATTGTTGCTATGGCCTCGGCTTTGATGATGATTGTATCAAAGTATGGATTCTTTGATGTAATCGTATATGATGGCATATCGCTAGACGCATCCAGAATTGCAGCAGGTGTTGTGACTGCAATAGGTTTTATTGGCGCTGGAGTTATTTTTATTAGAAAGGACAACGCGGTAGGACTTACTACGGCAGCGGGACTTTGGGCTACTGTTGGTATAGGCATTACTATTGGAGCAGGCATGTATATTCTTGGTCTGCTCGCAACACTTTTGATGCTTATTGCGCAGTTGGTGATGCACTCCAAGAGATTAAAGGTGCTGACAGTTCTTGCCGGTACTATCAGCATTAATCTGACCAAGCATAATCTTAAGGCTGCAGAGGCAAGACGAAGACTTGAGAAAGAGGGCCTTATTTTAAAGAATCTTTCCTTCAAGAGAGAGGAGAGCGGTGATTTGATCCTTACTGCCAGCGTAATTCTCTCAAAAGACAACTCGCTTTCTAGGCTTATCTCGGAATTGGAAGAAGCGTCATTTTTGGATTCAGCTGAAGTCTATATTGTAAATTAGTCCCTAATCTGTTGCATTTTTCAGTTGTTTTTCACATAACAGCATGGGATAATCTTTCCTACAAACATTACTTCAAGAGGGAGGAATGATGAAAAAGTTTTTAGTCATTTTGATGGCACTTTCACTTATGGTTACCTCTGTTTTCGCTAATGGAAACAAAGAGGACAAGCCTATCACAATCGAATTCTGGACTCACGAAGATGCTAACAGACAGCTTCTTGAGGACAGATACATTAAAGAGTTCCAGGATATGCATCCTAATGTAAAGATCAATGTTACAAGACAGGCTGCAACTTCCATGATTGAGCTTGTTCAGACAGCTTTTGCAGCTGGTTCTGGCCCAACCGTATTCAACCTTTCAATCAACGATGAGTATCCTCTCATTGCCGCAGGAAGAGTTGCTCCAGTAGACTATGCAGCTATTGGATATAAGGATGCAGCAGAACTTGAGGCCGCTTACATGGATGGAATGCTTGCTCCTGTTACATACGAAGGCGATATCTATGGTCTTCCTCTTGAGCTTACAAACTGGGCAATTTTCATCAACAAGAAAGTCTTCAGAGATGCTGGACTTGATCCTGAGAAAGACTATCCAAAGACATGGGAAGAGATGGCTGACATCAGCGAGAAGATTGCAATCAGAGATGGCGATATCCTTATCAGAAGAGGATTCGACTTCAGGTATCCGTACTATCTTGAGGCATTTGTTCCAATGGTAGAGCAGCTTGGTGGAGCACTCTTCAGTGAGGATGGAACTGAGGCCATTGTTGGAGAAGATGCATGGGTTAAGTTCCTTACATTCATGCAGGAGTGGGGTCCAAATGGAAGAAACCTCGGCTCACCGACTTATACCAACGCAAGAAGCCTTTTCAACAAGGATAACAATGACATCGCAATGGCCAATACTGGACTTTACCAGGAAGCCAGAATCAAGAACGATAATATCGACTTCTATAACTCAGGCGAGTGGATGGTAGTTCCATTCCCAGTCTTCGAGGATGCAGTCAATGATGTGGCAGCTTGCTACTATGGCCACTACTACATGGTCAATGCAGATGCAGATGCAGCAACTCAGGAGATGGCTTGGGAGTTCATCCAGTACATGCTTTCACATGGAGAGGAGTATCTTGAGACCGTTCAGATCATCCAGCCAACAAAGGCACTTATGGAGTCTGACACCTACAAGAACATGCCTTACTCAGACGTATTTACACAGGACTTTGCAAGAGCTCACATTGTCTACCATGCTGAGAATTCAACAGAAGTCAATGCTCTTATCAGAGCGGCAGTTGAGGCAGTTATGCTTCAGAACGTTGAGCCTAAGAAGGCATATCAGGATCTTAAGAAGGCCGTTCAGGAACTTATTGATGAGGGCTAATAAGAGACCTAATTCAATCGCTTTGTAGGATAAAGGGGGAGTCAACCTCCCCCTTTTTAGGAGGGGTATGGCACTAATGTTAAAGTCAAAGGATAAGACGGTATCAACTAAGACAAAGGAAAAGGCCGTCTCGAATGAGAGAATAAAACCAAAACGCTACTCAATAGAGAGAAAGGAAGCAAGGTGGGGATTTGTCTTTACAATCCCATGTCTGGTTTTCTTTGCAATATTTGCGTTTTATCCGATTATCTATGCTTTTATTACCTCTCTGACCGATAGAAGAGCAATAAGCCGAACATGGTCATTTAGTGGACTTGAGAATTACATATACATTTTCACAAAAGACAATGGCGGCTTCCCGCTATCTAATTCAATTAGAGCGACATTGGTATTCACACTCGGAACATTTATTCCGATGATCATAATATCCTTGATTGTCGCTGTATTTCTGATGCAGCTGAGAAAGAACAGACAGAGAGCCTTCTTCCAGTTTGTCTATTATACGCCGGCAGTTCTCTCTTCAGTAGTTGCTGCGACTATTTGGATGATTCTCTTTGATCCAAGAGGACTTGTTAACCAGTTCTCGAATTTCGTGCTTGGAACATCGGGAGTCGATTATAACTGGCTAGTCAATTCGACTATGCTTCAGATTTCGACGATGCTTGTGTATTTTTGGAAATACATTGGATATTTCGTAATTCTCTTTATCACCGGTCTTGCGGCTATTCCTCCAACAATATATGAGGCTGCAACTGTCGATGGTGCATCTCGCTGGAAGAGCTTCTGGAGAATAACACTTCCGCTTTTAAAGCCAACCACAGTCATGGTTTCAATCATGGCAATGCTTCAGTGCTTAAAGACATTCTCGACTCAGTACATGTTCCATCAGGGTGGAGCTGCGCGAAGGCCGATTGATGTTATTACGATGAATATCTATTTTACTGGCATACGTAACGGAAGACTTGGACGAGCCTGTGCTATGTCAATTGTTCTATTCTGCATAATGCTCATACTCTCGTATCTGCAGCTTGCATTCACGCGTTCTGCGGAGGAGGTTGAGTACTAATGCAAAAGTTCGTTGGAAAAGTAAGAATCTCTGAGATCTTGATTTGGATATTCCTGATTATTCTAACTGCATTTGTGGTTATTCCAATTCTCTTCATGGTTGTTGCTTCTTTTATGGATGCAAAGCAGATACTTGCAATGCCATTTTCTTGGATTCCGTCTAAGAAGTACTTTACCAGTGCAGATAGGACTTTCTTTACAAACTTTGTTAAGGCAATTCGTGGCAATAACAATCAGGGTACCTTCCCCAGAAATGTCCTAAACTCGCTTATTGTCGCACTCTCCTGTGCTGCTACAACTGTTATACTTGCATCTCTTTGCGGCTATGGACTTGCAAAATTCAAGTTTAGAGGAAGAAATTTCGTATTCATCTCGATTATGGCGACGATGATGATACCATTTGAAGCCATTATGATACCCCTCTATATGGTTACTCAGGGTTTCCATATGATTAATACATACTGGGGTCTTATCGTTCCATTTATGGTATCAGCATTCGGCGTATTCCAGATGAGGCAGTATCTTCTGACCTTCCCCAGTGAGTATCTGGATGCAGCAAGGGTAGATGGACTTGGAGAGTTCAGAATTTTCTGGAGAATAGTATTTCCAAACTGTACTCCTGTTATAGCGACTTTGGGAATTCTTTCCTTCAGAAATCAGTGGGATAACCTCTTGTGGCCGCTTTTGGTTGCTCAGAGCGAGACGATGAAGACTATTCCGCAGTACATTACGAAATTTGCAGAGGAGAAGCTTACCGATGAGGGCGCTATGATGGCTGTTGCCTTCTTGGCCTCGATTCCTATGTTTATACTTTTCTTCTCGCTATCGAGGTACTTCCTTGGCGGTGCTGCGGTATATGAATCGAGAAAGGGCTAGGCTATATTCCTATAGGCAGATGGCTTGTAGCCCGTGTATTTTCTGAAGATCTTTGTGAAATAGCTCGAGGTGGAGAAGCCAACCATCTCGGCTATATCGCAGACCCTATAGTGAGTTGATCTTAGAAGCTCTGCTGCCTTATTGATTCTGATTGCATTTAGAAAATAGAGAAAATTGGTGCCTGTCTGTTCTCTAAATAGGGTGGATAGGCGATTTTCTGTTGTATGGGCGTAGTCAGCTACTTCCGGTAGCCCTATGTTTTTGCTGTAGTTCTTATTTACATAGTCGATTGCTCTTGCGACTATGGTGTTCTTTGCCTCGTGAGGAATTCTGATTACCTCGTTCTTTGCATTTGAATCGGTCTTCTCTTTCTTATTGATTCCGTCCAGCTCCTGAACTATTTTCCTTAGGGTTTCAACGAGCTCTTTCTTGAAGTTCCTCTTCTCAATGAAGTTGCGAACTCTAAGCTGAAGGGCTCGCTTTACATCTTTGAAGTCAGTATTCTCCGAAATAACAATGGCATTTCTGACTGGATTCTTCTCAATCATCTCAAGTCCGTTTTGGCCATTTAGGGTTAAGTCTGTTATTAGGATATCAGGGGAAAGATCTCGTATTATTTCTCCTCCTTCGATGCCATTGAAAGCTTCCCCCACTACTTTTAATGACATGTTAACCCAATCTACTGCACTCACAACCTCTTTAATATCATTGTAGCTTTGGCTCACTACACATACCTTGTAGATCCCCATTCTTGCTAACTCCTTCTAGCTAGTTTAAGAAAATGAGCATTTTTGATTTTTTTGTCTAGTTACTATGTAAAATTTTTGTAAAAAAACGATATTTTTACATAAAACTCACAATAAAATAAGCCTATGTTGATGGTTATTGTTTTGTTTTTAATCATCTTGATTTCGCTTTTCTCCATTACGCATTGGTCATTAAAAGGCTATAGGAAGAAGAGTGAAGAGGATTTGGGCAATGAGGGCGAGGCCAAGGTGGCAGCATCTCTTTCTAAAATCAGTGAATACAATGCCATTATAAACAATTCTTATTTCAGTGATTATGCTGGAACACATCAGATAGATCACATATACATATCGAGAAGAGGAGTCTTCATTATTGAGACCAAGAATATAAGCGGTAGTATAAAGGGGGATTACCAGGATGCAAAGTGGAGCGCTTTTCTTGGAAAGGAGATTCACTCTTTCATCAATCCGATTAAGCAGAATGAGGGCCACATAAGGGTGATTGAGAGAATAATTGGCAACAGATACCCGATATATTCAATAGTGGTGTTTGCAAGAAACAATGCCCCTTATGGTTTTGACGGCGTGATAAATCTCTATAGTCTTAAAAGCCATATATTAGGCTATCCAGAGCAAATAGAAAGTGGGGATGTTATGGATATCTCAGCGTTGATAAAGTCTGCTATTGATAAAAATCTCAATCATGAGAGACACGTTAATGCCATTTATGAACGCGAGAGGAGAATAGAGAATGGCATATGCCCAATATGTGGCGGTTTACTAATCATGAGAGAGGGAAGGTATGGGAAATTTCTTGGCTGCGAGAACTATCCAAGATGCAAATTCACCCATAGAGTCAAAAAAAGGCATTCGTTTCTTAAAGGTAATCTATGTTCTTGGTTATAGTTGTCACTTTTCTTCTGATAGTTGCTCTCATTGCCTTGATATGTCTCTTTGTATCCTATTTCTCTAAAAAGAAGAGCTAGGGTATTATGGATAGAAGTATATGAAGATAGGACTCCGTACTCCAAGCATCTCAAAATCTATTAAGGCAAGGACAACTGGGGCCTTAAAGCGTAAGGCAAAACGGCTTATTAATCCTTTTTATGGAAAGAGGGGCGTTGGCTTTATCAAAAACCCAATAAGGTCCATTAAGAATTCCATATATCATAAGACGACTATTGATCTTAATGAGGTTTTGGATTTTGTAAGTAAAGATTCTGACAAAGAAAAACTTGATTAAATATATTGGGTCTTAACATTTGCTATGATCTAGGAATTAGTTCGCACGAAGTGGGCGAGAGGCTTATACTGAACTAGTTATCAGAGAATAGCATTCAGGAAGGAAGAATTAATGCAGACTGTAGATAGTAAAATTGATGAGATCAAAAGGAAACTAGAGGAAACAGTTTTAGGAGATAGAGACAATTTCCTTCCTTCTCTTTTGAATGCATATAATTTTCCGACTACTACTATAAAGAAACTCTTGAATGCCGGGCCTGATTCAGAAGGCTACTATTCAGTGAAGAGAAGGCTTCTTTTTAAGAAGCTAAGTGAAAACGATAATGTTGAGATTGAATACTTCCATGCTATAGAGGCAGTCAAGGATAAGCAAAGATTTGTTATAGTAACCGATTTCAATCGTTTAATGGCCGAAGATACGTTAAGTGGGAGAGGAATAGATATTCCATTTGATGAGTTGCCGGATTCATATGAGTTCTTTCTTCCATGGTGTGGCAGAGAGATTGTAGAGGAGCAGATAGAAAATCCAGCAGATGTCAAAGCTGCAAGTCAAATGGCTAGTCTCTTTGTATCAATCAAGGCTGATAATGCTGAGAATGAAGAGTTAACCGAAGAAGCAATGAACATATTCCTTACTAGGGTACTCTTTTGCTTCTTTGCAGATGATACAAAAATTTTTAGACGCAATCAGTTTCAAAATGCCATAATCCTTCATACCAATGAAGACGGATCCAATATGCAGGAGTTTCTTTTGGATTTGTTTGAAGCACTTGATACGCCAAAAGACAAAAGATATGGGATGAAGGATTATTATCTAGACTTTCCATATGTTAATGGTGGACTTTTTAAGAAACGACTTCCGGTACCGCGTTTTTCAAAGGCTTCTAGGAATAAATTTCTAGAATGTGGAACACGAGATTGGGCCTCAATAAATCCCGATATCTTTGGATCCATGTTTCAGACAGTTATTTCTGAGAATCAGAGAAGGGAGCTCGGCCAGCATTACACTTCAGTCCCCAACATAATGAAGGTATTGAATCCCCTTTTTCTAGATGGCCTTCGCACTGAGCTTGATGATATAGCATCGCTTTCAGAAGGTAGATTCAAAAGCAGAAAGATATTGGATTTTAGAAGCAAGCTTGCTTCAATAAAGGTATTCGATCCAGCCTGCGGATCAGGAAATTTTCTTATTACTGCTTATAAGGAACTCTGTCATTTGGATATGGAAGCTATAGATTTATCTGGCGAATTTGCATTTCTTGGGATAAAGCTAAATAACTTCTATGGAATTGAAATCGATGACTTCCCATGCGAGATTGCGCGGCTCTCACTATGGCTTGCCGAACATCAGATCAACATGGAATGTTTCGATAAGTTTGGTAACGCAAATCCAACACTACCGCTGACTGAGAGCGGTAATATAACATGCGGCAATGCACTAACATTAAATTGGGCTGATATTTGTCCAATTAATGACAGATATATATATGTGGTAACCCTCCTTTTGCAGGTCATGTTACAAAAACACAGAAACAAAGAATAGAAATGGCCAATCTGTTCGCTAACCGAACAAAGACGACTGATATTGATTATGTAAGTTCATGGTTTCTTAAGGGGAGCGATTATATAAGAGGTCATAAGAGTATGCGACTTGGGTTCGTAGCCACGAACTCGATAACTCAAGGATCGCAAGCAACTACACTTTGGCCGGCAGCCCTTGAAGACAGTCTCGAAATTTGTTTTGCATATGAATCATTCAAATGGACAAATAATGCAAGGCAGAAAGCCGGAGTAGTTGTTACTGTCATTGGGCTGCGTAATAAATCAGATGAGCCTAAATACATGTATTCCAAGACAGAGAAGCGCATCGTTCAGAACATAAGTCCATATCTTAGGGCAGAAAGCTACAGCTCATTGGTAGTTCCTTCTTACGAAATACCAAAGGGCCTACCAAAGTGTGAATTTGGCACAATGAAGGCTGATGGTGGTTTTCTAATTTTAGAAAAAAAGGACAGGGATGAACTTCTATCACAATATCCTGAATCGAAAGAACTAATTAGAAAATTCGTAGGCTCAGAAGAATTCATTAAAGGACATGACCGCTGGATATTATGGATTTCTGATATCGATCTTGGTTTTGCCGAATCGATTCCCCCAATAATGGAACGTCTCATAAAAGTTAAAAATTTTAGAGAAACAAGTAAGATCACTGGAGACGCTTATAAATTACGTGAGAAATTTTGGCAACCTAGAGAGTTCCCTAATGTTGATCGAAATTCAATTATTATCCCAGGGGTTTCATCAGAAACACGTGAATACATACCGATTGGATATCTTCCTGCTGGCACTGTAATTTCCAATCTTGCATTTGCTATATATGATGCTCCCGAGTGGCTTTTTGCAATTTTAACCTCAAAAATGCATATGGCGTGGGCTGGGTCTGTATGTGGAAGGTTGGGAACTGGTTACAGATATTCCAATACCCTTTGCTATAATACATTTCCATTTCCCGCTTTAAATGAAAGCCAAAAGAGGTTACTTGAGGAGTCCGCAAGAAGAATTATTATGGCTAGGGAAGAGCATTATGATATGACAATGGCTCAACTATATGATCGCAGTAAGATGCCAGATGATTTGAGAATAGCCCATAACTTAAATGATTTGCTTGTTGATACGCTCTACAGAAGATCTGGTTTTGCTAATGATGAAGAAAGGCTTCAAGAGCTGTTTAGAAGATATGAGGAGGATAAGAATGCCTGAAATAGCACATATAACATATGCACATACTGGAAAGAGTATTGAAATCAATAAACAAAGGATGAGGCCTATGCAAGAGAAGGTCTTTGAGAGAAGGAGTTCGCAGTATATTCTTCTCAAATCCCCTCCTGCTTCTGGAAAATCAAGGGCATTCATGTTTGTTGCTCTTGATAAGCTTAACTATCAGGGAATTGAGAAAGTAATAATAGCAGTTCCAGAGAGGACTATTGGTTCATCTTTTAGGAAGACTGATTTGAGAGCATATGGTTTTTTCTGTGATTGGATTCCAGATGAGAAATATGACCTATGCGGGCTTGGTACTGATAGTGGCAAAGTTAAGAAATTCAGGGAGTTCTTGAAGGACCCTGGAGCAAAGATAATGATATGCACCCATGCAACACTTAGGTTTGCATATAGCGAAATTAATGATCCTTCAGCATTTAATCACTGTTTTATAGGAATTGATGAATTTCATCATTCTTCTGCTGATATTGAGGCATCTAGGTTGGGAGATTTGGTAAAAGGGGTAATAGAGGGATCTAGCGCTCATGTAATGGCTATGACAGGTTCTTACTTTAGAGGTGATGGAGTAGCAGTCATTGAGCCTGATATAGAAGCTAAATTTACGACTGTAACCTTTACTTACTATGATCAGTTGTCTGGATATAAATTTCTCCATACTATCACCCTCTCATATGATTTTTATTCAGGATCATATTTTGATGTTCTTAAAAAAGATCTAGATACCCATAAGAAGACGATTATTCATATTCCCAATGTGAATTCAAGGGAATCTACAAAAGAGAAATATGACGAAGTTGATCGTATTTTAGAGACAATTGGGGATTATCAAGGACAAGAGGATCATATCGTTGACATAGTTAAGACAGAAGACGGAAGGCTTCTGAAGATTATCGATCTTGTTGATGAGGAAGAAAGAGGCAGAAAGCAGGAGTACCTTAGAAAGAATGCGGATAACGAGGATGCTATTGATATTATTATTGCCTTGAATCTTGCAAAAGAGGGATTCGATTGGCCTCCGTGTGAGCAAATGCTTACTGTTGGATATAGAGGCTCATTGACCGAGATTGTACAAATTATTGGCAGATGCACCAGAGATTATCCAGGTAAGAATGAAGCAAAATTCATAAACATAATATCCGAACCAGATGCTTCAACTGGAGAAGTTGCCGAGGCGGTAAATAATCTTCTTAAGGCAGTAGCTGCTTCTTTATTGATGGAGCAGGTGCTTCTTCCAAAGTGGGATTTAAAGGCAAAGCTTCCTAAGCTGCAGCTAGTAGAACCAGAGAGTGATGAAGCAAAAACAATTATTGATAATGATATGGACGATCTTGTTGAGGCAATAATGACAGATCCTGAAGTCATTAGTGTAATTCCAAAGAAAAATGCAGGTAAATTAATCAATAAGGGACTTATACCAAAAATAATCATAGATAAATATCCAAAACTCTCTGAACACGATAGGGAGGCTATACGCCAGCATGTTGTCAGTGAGCTTATTTTGCCTAAGAAAATCAACGAGGAAGAAGAAAGGACGGGGAGTCCAGATGTTCGCCTGCTGAGATTTGCCAATAATCTAATCTTGGATATACGCGAATTGGACATCAATTTGATAGATTCGATAAATCCATTTGAAGATGCTTATGAGATTGTCTCTAAGTCAATTGATAAGCAGACTTTGGGTTTAATAAAAAACGAAATCGATGGAAGGATGGGCAGAATCAGGAGTTTTTCTGTGGAGGAACTCAGGATTTATTGGCCGTTATGTGAGAATTTTTATAAGGAAAACAATCGGATTCCTGATAGAAATTCAGAAGATCCCTATGAAGCTACATTGGGTGAAGTTTTGAGGTATATAAAGTTACTGAAAGAGAAGAGAGAAAAAGATGGATCTGAGTAAGGAATTCTTGGATTTCTTATTTGCAAATGACAAATTTGGGATTTTAGATAAAGTAGAATTACCAAAGAAAAGCGGTAAAGAAGTCTATGACTTAGGTGAATCTAAACGTGTTGAGCTACAAGAATGGATGGACAAACATGGGAGAGAGCCAAGAATTGATTCTCCTGATATTAATGAAGCCATGCTTGCTAAGCGAAGACAGAAAATTCTTCAGGAAGATTCACTTGTGGCCGAAAAGAATTCCGATTCCATCGAATCAATCCTCAATTCTGACATTGCAAAAGAAATTATCTCAAAGATGCCAGATGAAAACTATCTCCATGATTTTAGCAACATACCGTCGGTCAAAGCAAAAAGAACTAAAACCCCAGATTATAGGGCTGTTCGTACTTCGGTTAAAAACTTCGAAGAATATAAGCCCATGTTTGATAGAGCGCAGATGGAAATAGATTCCAAGGCGAGGCTGGTTATTCCTTTTTCTGCCCATGGCATTGCATCTGGGAAGTTTTATATAGTTGGTGGAATTCTTTGCTATGTAGATAGATTCTATAAAAGGGAATTGAATTCTTTTGGGCGCTATGACAAGAGAATGCACCTTGTTTTTGCTAATGGCACAGAGAGTTATATGCTATATTCGACTTTTCAAAAGATCATGTCTACTGAAAATGGCAGGTGCGTAACAGAGGTTTTAAATAACAGTAGCAATGAATTTGAACTCGATGGAAGAATTGAGAAAGAGGATGAAAAGTTTGTAGCTCCGGATGTTGAGACTGGGTGGATATACATATTGAGAACTACTTCTGACGATGATGTAGTAAAACGCTATGGAAAGGACCTGTATAAAATAGGCTATACATCCAAAAGTGTTGAGGAACGCATAAAGAACGCAGAAAAAGATCCCACTTATCTATGTTCACCTGTGGTTATTGTTCAAACATGGAAATGTTTGAATTTAAATAGCAAAAAGCTAGAGACTTTTTTGCATAGCCTCTTTCGTAAGGCTCAAGTAAGAATAAGAGTCAATAGTTCCGGTGTTTCTCAGGTTGCTTCAGAATGGTTCAATGTTCCACTGAAGACTATAGAGGAAGCCTGTCCTTTGATTATTAGTGGGGAGATAGTCAATTACGAATATGATTCTGTTTCAAAAAGTCTTAAGTATAAGAGAAATACGTGATTTGCAAGTTATTCTGAATATGTTTTTAATCTATGATTGGTCAAAGTATTTGTTTAGCGTTAAATCTGGACTTTTGTTTTCGTCTTGAAGGCTTTTTTAATTGGTGTTTTTATTTTCACTCTACTTTAAGTTGTTCAACGATAATGAGAAGTTGTTTTTGGACTATAATAAAGAAAGAGTTTATTGATAAGACTTTGGCAGGAGTCTTTTTATAGAGATTTTGCTGTAAGGAGTTTGGTCTAATGAAGTTATATCATGGGAGCAATACTGTTGTTGAGAGACCCAGGATTATTAAGTCAGATCTTAGATTGGATTTTGGAAAGGGATTTTACCTTACATCTGATATTGAACAGGCTAAACGTTGGGCAGAATTAACTTTAAAAAGACGCAATGAAGGTAGTCCTGTTGTTTCATTTTATGATTTTGATGCGGATTTAATGGATGATTAGAAAATAATTCGATTTGATAAAGCCGATAGCAAATGGCTGAACTTCGTGGCAAACAATAGAAATTCTGATGAATTTGCTGTTGACTATGATTTAATAATTGGTCCTGTTGCAAATGATAGAACAATGCCGGTAATAAAAATGTTTCTCTCTGGAATTTATGACGAGGAAGAGACAATCAAGAGGCTTCTCTTGCAAAGGCTGACTGATCAGTATGCGTTTAAGAGTGATAAGGCTCTGAGCGCATTGAGATTTAATGGAGTGATTTAGCAATGAGCGATGATATGGTTTTGATTCTTCCCTTTTATGATAGGAAAGTAGTGGAGCGCATCATTGAGAAATATGGGATAGAGCCTATGGAGGCATTGAGGCGATTTCTCTTTTCTGAGACATACCGCATGCTTATTGATGAGGATCTTGAAATGTGGGATTTCAGTCCATTTGGCATCTTTGATATGTGGGAAGCAGAGGAGATTACAGGAGATCCAAGAAACTCGCTCTATATAAGGAGAGACTGAATTGGAAAAGGAGATGGAGTTTTTTATATATCTCATTGAGAACTATGCAAAATACAAAGGCACTTCTGCAGACAATGTTCTCAGAGAGTGGGATAGCCTAGGCATTACATCCTTTATTTATGACATGTATCAAAGATATAGCACTGAGAGAATTGAGAATGCTTTTGATGATATAGATAGGCTCTCTCATGAGAGGCACATAAAAGAGTAAATAAATGTGCTGGCTGGATTTATTAGAGAGAAGCATTTGAGTTGGACTTTCATGGATATGGGTCTTTTGGGCTCTTCGGCATTTCCAGATTGGCGATAGAATATACAATTTAATATTAATTTTATGTAATTGGTCCTCTTCTAGTTGAATAAATATTCATTTTCAGATAGATTCTAAACATGCTTAAAGACATTAGAACACAATTTTGTTTTTCTATGATGATGTCTTCAATGATGATGCCCTTAGGGGCATAGCATATTTATTCTTCCGGTCATTTTATAGTTTTGTTTTTTTCCATAGGGAATATCGAATTTTATTTGCATTCATTTTAGGAGTATATAAATGAAAAAACTTACTGTTGTTTTATTGGTATTGGCTCTGGCTTTGACTGGAGTATTCGCAGGTGGATCCAAAGAGGCTTCCTCTTCTTCTAATAAGCTTACTGTGGCAGCAACACCTAATCCTCATGCTGTTCTTCTTAACCTTGTTAAGGACGATTTGGCAGCTCAGGGCATTGAGCTTGAAGTCATTGAGTTTACTGATTACGTTGTTCCAAACGAAGTCGTAGAGGATGGCACAGTTGATGCTAACTACTTCCAGCATATCCCTTATCTTGAGAGCTTCAATAAAGAGCATAACTTCCACCTCGTAAACGCTGGTGGAATCCATGTTGAGCCGTTTGCTCTCTACTCCTCAAAGTATTCATCAGTTGATGCTTTCCCAAACGGAGCAACAATTGCTATTCCCAATGATCCTACAAACGAGGGAAGAGCACTTCTTCTCTTGGCAAATGCCGGACTTATTACATTAAAAGACGGTGCTGGACTTGAGGCAACTCCGCTTGATGTAGCTTCAAATCCAAAGGGATTCAAGTTCTCTGAGATTGAGGCAGCAACTCTTCCTAGAGTCCTATCTGATGTAGACGGAGCAATCATCAACGGCAACTATGCTATTCCAGCAGGTCTTATTGCAACTAGAGACGGCCTATTGGTTGAGGATGCAAATTCTCCATACGTAAACGTTATTGCTGTTAAGGAGGGCAATGAGAATAATGCCAATGTCCAGGCACTCGTAAAGGCTCTTAAGAGCGATAAGGTCAAGGCATATATTGCAGAGAACTATCCAAATGGCGAGGTTGTACTAGTAGACTAGTCAATTTTTCATAATGAGTTGAGATGCCCGGTTTCGACCGGGCATTTTTGTGTAGAATATGGTTATGGACTTAATGTTGGCACTGACTATTTTGATTTTGGCCTTGATTGTCATTCTCTTTATTTTCTTCTTTGTCTTATATAGCGGGCTAAAGAGAGACAAGAGAGAGACAGAGACTCTTATTGAGAACGCAATGGGGGCGATTGAGAACCCAAAGGACGAGGTGAGAGCCCTCAGAGGAGAGCTAGACCAGAGGCTAGCTGGCTTCTTTGACTCACAGACTAAGAATATGGAGATCTTTTTCTCTCGTCTTGGAGAGCTAGAGAGAAGTCAGAGAGATGGCGATGAGAAAGAGTCAAAGACTATAAATGACAACTTCGATAGGATAAGAAAGGACAATACGGATAACTTTAATCTGATAAATCAAAAGACAGAAAAGCTTACCGAAACGGTAAGAGATGGCCTTGATAAGATCCGAGAAGAGAATTCCAAGAAGATAGACGAGATCAGAAAGACAGTCGACGAGAAGCTCCAGGAGACGCTTGAGGAGCGCATTACTAAGAGTTTCAAAGAGGTTCAGGATAACCTGAGTAAGCTCTATGAATCACTTGGAAGCCTAAAGAAGCTTACTGGAGATGTGGAGAGCATAAATAGAATCTTCTCAAATGTTAAATCCCGTGGCGTATGGGGCGAAGAGCAGGCTGAGGCCCTTCTCTCTGACATACTCTCTCCAGATCAGTATGTTAGGGATTTCTCTCCAAAGAAGAATGCGGAAAAAGTCGAATTTGCCATTAGGTTTCCATCAAAGGATGGAAGCGAGAGCGTCTATCTGCCAATAGACTCGAAGTTCCCTGTTTCTGATTATGAGAGATACAAAAACGCATATGACGAGAAGAACTACACTGAGATGGAGAGGGCGCTACTTGATCTCAAGAAGACCATCAAAGAGCAGGGCAACAAGATATCGAAGTATATCAATGCGCCGGTGACAACGGATTTTGCCATTCTCTTCGTGCCAGTTGAGAGTATATTCTCAGAGCTTTTATCAATGGGCGATCTGATGGATGCACTTGAAAAGAAGCGAATACTGATTGCTGGTCCTACCACTTTCTCTGCGCTCTTAAATACCCTTAGACTTGCCTTCAAGACCATGCAGATTGAGTCCTATACATCTGAGATATGGAAGTGCTTTGAGTCTTTAAAGGGCTACTTTAAGGATATGGGAACCCATTTGGAGAATACTAGAAAGGGCATTGATAAGGCTCAGGAGGGTCTTAATATGGCCACCAAGACCAAAGACTCTATAAACAAGGTTCTTATACAGATAGAGGAGAGCGGAAATCAAGCACTTCTTGAGGACCCTGAAGCATTTGGGGTTGATTGATAAAAACCTATTTGAATACCATTATTTGCATGAAAAAGCAGAATCTTAAGGGCAGAAATTTTTTGACTCTTGGCGATTTCACGAAGGATGAAATCAACTATCTGATAGACCTTGCAGCAGAACTCAAGAAGAAAAAGAAGGGCGGCGAATTTGACAAGAGCCTCAGTGGAAGGCTTTTGGAGGACAAGAATATAGTCTTGATATTCGATAAGACCTCCACAAGAACCAGATGCAGCTTTGAGGTTGCAGCCTTCGATGAGGGGGCGAATGTGACTTTCCTCACTAATTCTCAGATGGGCAAGAAGGAGTCGCTTGAGGATACTGCAAATGTCCTTGGAAGATACTATGACGGAATTGAGTATAGGGGTTTTAAGCACTCTGTAGTCGAAGACTTGGCAAAATACTCTAAGAGAGTAGTCTGGAATGGACTTACTGATGATGACCATCCAACCCAGGTGCTTGCCGATTTTCTTGCTGCAAAAGAGCACCTCAATAAGGATTTGGATACTCTTAAGATCGCATTTGTCGGTGATGGCAGGAACAATGTGTCAAATGCACTATTAATAGGTGCCTCTAAAGTCGGCATGGATATTTCAATTGGTGCGCCTAAGTCCCTTTTCCCAAAGAGCTCGCTCTTGGAGAAGTGCTCTTCTTGGGCAAAGGAGAGCGGCTCGAATATAGTCATAACAGATGATAAGTATGAGGCTGTAAAGGACGCTGACATTATATATACAGATATATGGTGCTCAATGGGCGAAGAGGCTCTGATGGAAGAGAGGATTAGGCTTCTAAGGCCTTATCAGGTTGATATGGATCTTATGCATTCAACAGGCAAGGATACGACTATATTTGAGCACTGCCTTCCATCTTTCCATGATAGAAATACTGAAATTGGCGAATATGTCTATGAAAAATACGGCCTTAAGGAGATGGAGGTCACGGACGAGGTCTTCAGATCGAGTAGGTCAGTGGTCTTTGATGAGGCTGAGAATAGAGTGCATACCATCAAGGCAGTCATGGTTGCGACGCTGTCAGATAAGCTAAGCTAAATCAGATCTCGGTGATATCTTGCATGGCAAATAGAAATCTTTCTTCTAAGGCCAGTGGCAGGGCATATGGAGAGTCGCTCTTTTCAGCGCTCTATCTTGCCTTTGCATATATAGCCTCTTTCGTATTGCTCTTCTCGTCAAGAAGAAGCGATGCAATCTTGCTACTTGGAATAGCGACTTTGATTCTTGCTTTAGGAGATAGCTTTCATCTTGTCCCAAGAATAGGCATAAGCCTTAAGATGCAGAGCCTCTCTCTTCTCTTTTGGAGCAATATCGGGCTTATTGTCTCATCTATTACCATGACACTCTACTATCTTGTGATGTATTACGTCTTTCATCATTTGGTGATACTGAGAAGTATGAATATATACCTTACGGTATTTATGTGGCTTCTGGTGGGAGTGAGGGTCATCTTGATCCTAATGCCCCAAAATGGATGGTTTACAGGTGGCTCTTTCAAGTGGGCTATAGTAAGAAATGCTCCATTTCTTGTCATAGGCATAATAGTTGCCTCTTTGTATTTGTCAGCAGGGAAGGCCTATGATGGGAGGGTTGTCTGGATGGGCGTGATGGTAGTCTTCAGCTTCGCATTCTATTTGCCAGTGGCGCTCTTTGCGAAAATAAAGCCCATCCTTGGAATTCTCATGATTCCAAAGACTCTTTGCTATATAGCAATTGTCTCTTTATCGTTGTCGCTTTTGTAAACTCTGGCTACATTGGATTTATGAAGAAAAGACTCATTGCATTACTAGTGGCGATATTGGTTTTAGCCTTTACATCTTGCAGATCTTCCCTTGGTGGTCCTAAGAGGACTGGTGATAATACTTGGAATATAGGCTATGAAGAGTTTATTGATGAGGCTAAGGCGGTATTTCCGCTTACGAGCCTAGAGGATCTTGTCTACAAAGTCTCGAAGGAGGGACTTAAAAGCGCAGAAGATGGAAAGGTCTCATTCAAGGTCACTCAGAAGACAAGTCTCAATGGCGTAAAGCTTGATAGCGTCTATTCTTTTAAGGTCAAGGACAGCAAGACAGATGATTCCTCTATTTGGGCAGCGGGGTCTAAAGAGGGTGATAAGTGGAGCCTAGACGCAAAACTTGAAAATAGCTCAGGAAAGATTGCAGATATCACTCTCAGTGGCACTTTTACACAGGATGGAGATGTATTCTCAACTCTAATTGAGAGCGGCACTTTGAATGGCACTAAGCTTAGCCCTGATAGCCTGAGTGCTTCTTACATAAATGATGTCATCAGCGATTTGATCTTTGTCTCTGGCGCTGCTCAGTTTGATAAGGGTCTTAACCTTTGATGATGTAGTTTTGGATCAAGTCCCAAATATTTTTTAGCGCAAGTATAAATAGCGAGGTTGAGAATACTATATTCAGGGCCTTTCCGTGCTTTGAGTAGACGTTCTTCATCGCGGCTCCGCATAGAGCCCATACAAGACCGCATAGAAAGCAGTTTATGGGAATAATCAGCGATATGATGTACTCCTCAAAGAGGCTCAATTGCATGGGGAGTATGTAGGTGGATATCGCGCTTACGCATAAGAGCATCATCTTCATGTTCATCAGCTGCATTAAGAGACCTGTTTTGAAGTCCCCACTGCCGTTTGATAGGGAAACGGTTCCTTTTCTCAAAAGGGATATGGCAATGTAGATCATATATGCTATTCCCAGAACCTGAAGGATGGGATTTAAAGCCGGTAGGAATCTATTGAGGTAGTAGATTAAAAAAAAGACCACCGAATCTACAATGGCAATTCCCAAT
>CANRIJ010000009.1 GCA_947630635.1 uncultured Spirochaetaceae bacterium
ATATATGCACAGCCATGATGTGCGCAAATATGTGCTGCCGGTGATCCGAAATGAGAGGAAAAAGACTTTTTACTTTGGCTTTGGTGCTTCTGATTTCCAGCATGCTCTTTGCTGCTTCTTGGCAGGATAAGAGCGATACATCTTGGTATACGCCGGGAAGAAAGGTCTATCAGATAAGAAGCGCAGAGGAGCTTGCAGGACTCTCCGAGCTTGTCAATTCTGGAGTCTCTTTCAGAGGAGCGAGAATTGTTCTGACAAGAGACATAAATCTCTTTGGCAGGACATGGGTTCCTATTGGAACGCTCGAGCATCCTTTTGAGGGCAGCTTCAATGGCTCAGAGATGGAGATTAGAGACCTTGAAATTGACCTTGAGGGCGAGAATAGCCAGACTATCGACCCGGCAAGATCCTACTTGGGGCTCTTTGGAGTGGTTTCTGGAAATACCCAAATAGTCAATGTGGAGATGAAGAATGTGAAGATAACAGGAGATAGCTATGTTGGCGCTCTTGTTGGATATCTTGATGAAAACTCATCTCTTACTCTCGATGACATAGAGCTTGATGGGCTTGTAAGCATGTTTATATCAACAAATGCTGGCGGTATTCTCGGCTCTGCAGCAGAGAGGTCATCTCTCTATTTCAATGATATAGATGTAGATCCAAACGGATTCTCGCAGATTCAGAATGGCGGTGCAAATTACACTGGCGATAACCTTGGTGGTGTTGTCGGCTCCTTCTATGGAGAGAGTGCAAGAGTCAGCAACATAAGCGTAGAGAAGATAGAGCTATATGGAATAAGCGAGGGCGTTGGCGGAATCTTTGGAGTCTTGGGCGGAGCAGTTGATCTCAGAGAGATTGAAGTAGAGGACCTATATCTATCAATTAACCAGGGCTATGGCGAGAGGGCTATGAGCATTGGAGCAATCTCAGGAGTTGTTCTTCCGGGCTCAACTGTGAATGTAAGCAGTATTGATACTGAGAAGGTATATCTGACAATTCCACTTGCAAACAGAAATATTGCCCTAAATATGAGAGGCTACTTTGGAACAACAGGCGAGAGTGGAAACTACTCAAGCCCATCCTCGCTTGTTAAGGGAACACTGAGGACAAATTCAAAGATCACAAAGGTGACAACTGACTACGAAGTTCCAATAACGAACGAAAACTTCAATTTTGAGTAATATGTAGGCTTTCTTGGTTTGAAAAAGCAAGATAGCAATATCTGAGAAATCAGTGTTTATAAATGAGCGGTGTGGCTTAGGCCACGCCGTTTTCTTATTTAGTCGAGCAAGATGATTATATGAGTTTTATGCTTCCTGGCCTGATGCTTATTTCTCTCTTATATAGAGTTGATTAAAATAGTCTTTTCAGGTCATGACCAGAGTTTGGGGTGAAGACCTATTTTATATCATTTTGGTTCAGTGATAGATACTTCTTTAAACGCTCATCAATATATTCTGCTGCCATCTTTGCCATTGCACTTACATCGCTCTCTCTATAATAGCTATCAAACGCGTCATAGTATCGCTTTCGATTGTCGAATTTCACATTGATTGGAGGATAGCCGTTTTGCATAAGAAAGAGATTCAGAATTAGTCTTCCTGTACGGCCGTTGCCGTCCAGAAAGGGGTGAATGGTCTCAAACTTCAGGTGTAACAATGCCGCTCTCTCAATTGGATGCAGTTTGCTGATTTCGAATTCTTTGATCAGCTTTTCCATCAATTCTGAAGCTATGATTGGATCCGGTGGCGTATGATAAGCACCCATATTCGCAGAAGAATCCGGCGATAGACGCCGCGGTCCTCTCTCCTCTCTATGAGAGTCAGAGTGTGAATTTGCTTAATGATGGCCTTCAAGAAGGGGACTTTACCGCGCACCAGTTCCTGCACCTATAAGAAAGCATCCTTATGACCGACTTCTTTCAGGTGATCCCTGAGTGGCTTTTGATTGGCTCTAAGCCCTTCCAGCACAAGGGCTGTTTCCTGCAAGGTCAAGGTATTGCTCTCTATAGTATTGGAATTATAGGTGTACTCAATAAGAAACTCATCTTCTAGACGCTTGAGCTCTCCGTAGGAAAAGGACGCCTCTTATTTAGTTGCTCCTTTAAGGAGTCAATGCGGGAGAATAGGGAAAGATATTGTTCTGAAATTTTCTTGTGCCTTAGGCTGCGACCGTCAACTGGTTTTACCACATCTACAGGAATAAGATAGGAACGTCCATTTTGAATAACGCTTTCGATTTTCCCCCTCTGGCATAAAATACGGACTCTACGGTCATAAATTCCCCATAACAGTGCCGCTTTTTATGGCTTTCCGCTTATTTACTGGTTGCTCTTTTCATAAAGTGCCCATTATGCGGGATTTGCTATTTTTCTCTCAATGGGGGAAAATATGCAAGTTCTATGAAAAAGTCATTTATAGCAATTGCATTAACTCTTTTGTTGGCACTCTTATTTATTTCATGCCAAGACACTATAGACAGTACGCAGAGAGCTAGTGTGACTTTGGATTTGGGACAGATTAGCAAGATTTGCCTCATTGGGATAGAGAATAATCCTGCCGGAGGTGGTACACCGTTTACTGGAGAATACAATCTTCTCCTTCATTTTATCCCTAAGGGTGAGACAGGAAAGAGCGTGGATCAGGAGAAGAGCGTTACAAATAGCGATGCTTCAAGCAATTGGTCTGTTAGGGTGCCCATTGGACGTTACTACGTCACTGGAACTGCAAAAGGAACCATAAATAAAACTGATAGTTCCCAAGGAGTTACAGTAGATTATAGTGCTTTGGGAGAGTGCTTAGTCATACCTGAGGGAATTAGTATTGCCTCTGTTAGTAAAGAGGCAGAAAAGCCGACATCGAACTACTTGATTTGGACTAATGCAGCCCTTGGGGAAGAATGAGCTTAAATTGAAAAAGAGCGCTCTTCTTATAAATGATCTATCTGTGTATTCCAAGTCTTCCTTGGAGGTCTCCTATCCTATAGTCGAGGCTATGGGAGTTGAGGCGTCAGCCCTCCCAACAGTAGTCTTATCGACTCAGACAGATGGCTTTGATAGCCCTATAGCATCAGACACTTCAGAGTTTTTGGCAAAGACACTCAAGATGTTTTCTGACAAAAAGATAGTCTTTGATGGAATATACATAGGCTATCTTCATAGCCTTGATGAATTTGATATTGTTCTGGACTATCTGAAGAGCTACAGCGGACTTGTTCTCTTAGATCCGGTTCTTGGGGATAATGGCGCTTTCTATTCAACTATAACAGAGGGACATCTCTCCGGTATGAAGAGACTCTTGAATAGGGCAGATATCATTACACCGAACCTTTTTGAGGCGAAGATGCTTTTTGGCATAGAGGGCGATATGAGAGGTGAGAGCATTTCTGACATGCTACAGAATCTATTCTCTTTCGAGTGCTATATAAAGGGCTTTGAGAGAAAAGCAGAGAGATTAGAGAATATAGCGCTAGCTGAGGGCAATATCTATTCTTATGAGTATGATAGGCTTATGGGACACTATCCTGGAATGGGCGATATCTTTGCATCGATAGTCTTCTCTATGAGGCTCAGGGGAAAGAGCGTTCTCAATACCCTTAAGTATGCTTCCAATATCTCAACCGAGACTATGAGGCGTGCGCTTAGCTTAGGGCGTGATAGTAGGCTTGGAATTGACATTCTTCCTGCCTTGGAGATGATTTTACGATGAAAAGAGCTCTTCTACTTGCCTCTGATAAGCGTGAATTAAAGGGTTTTCCAGAGTGCTATCTAAAGGGCGTTATAGGAGTTGGGCCAATTAATGCTGCCATTAATTCTGCTCTCTTGATTGCATATCATAATCCGGATGTAGTTGTATCAGTCGGAAGCGCAGTGGCTATAGACCCAGCTCTTGGAGTAGGAGAGGCCTATTCTTTTTCAAGAGTAAATAATGATGTTTTGGATCTCAGAGGCGCCTTTCTCCCCCTTGGAGCGAGCCTTGATAGCGCGGGAGCAACCATCTCTGAGCTCTATACCCTTGATACTGAAAGCAGCCTTACACTCACAACCTCGGGTACCTACACAAAAGAGATGAGAGACTCCCTAAGTGTGCTGAAATCCTCGGCTCTCGATATGGAGGCGTACTCTCTGGGACTCACTGCCAAAAGCTTCAATCTTCCGTTTTTGGCTATAAAGCTCATAACCGATAGTGTCGGCGATAACTCTAAGGTCTCAAATGTTGATATTCGCCTAAGACTCAATAGAGATAGGCTTGTGAAGAAAACTGAGGAGACTCTCAACTCTCTTGGACTTCTCTAAGTCTCAGTTTTTCTCTTAATGGGCTCTCTTTGAGCGCACGAAGAAATGAGGAGAGTCCTATCTCATGCTTTTTGAGCATAGTCTCCGCGCTCTTCTCAAGCCTATTCATTGCATCCTCAGAAGTATCATCAAGCTTAATCTTCTCCTTCATTGGATCCCAAATTCTCAGATACTCAACTCCATCTATTGCCTCAGCTGTCATATCTGCAACTCTCATTGATCCCGATCCATAGCTTTGCC
Organism: uncultured Spirochaetaceae bacterium; assembly: GCA_947630635.1. Lineage (GTDB taxonomy): Bacteria > Spirochaetota > Spirochaetia > Sphaerochaetales > Sphaerochaetaceae > Ornithospirochaeta. The sequence goes on from CANRIJ010000009.1 coordinate 4,535, forward strand.
AGATAGAGCTTGCCCAGCCTGCGGCTCCTCCGACAGAGCCCATTGGGTCAAATGAGTAGAATGGGCTTCCCGTAGAGAGAGATAGAATTCTGAATACCTTTGTCTTTGGGTAGAGTCTTCTTGCCTCTCTATATGCAAGAAGAACAGGATTGTTGGCAGCAATTCCGCCATCAACGAGTATTAAGAGCTCCTTTCTCTTTAAATCCATGACTCTTGCAGGAGGGAAGTAGGTTGGTGCGCTTGAAGATGCGCGCGCTGCATCTCGCACTAGAAAATAGCTATCTTCCCATGAGCGGAATATAAAGGGCTTAGAGGTATATGGGTCGAATGCAACTGCCATAGTAGGAGTGAGCATATCTTCCATTCTTGCCTCTTTATATGTCCGCTTTAAAAAGTCATCGAGCCCAATCCCGTCATATTTGTCCCCGATAATCGGACCGATTATTCTCTTGAGCACATCATTTGATCTGAAGATATTGGGGCCCTCGTTTTTATAGAGACTGAGAATGCTTTTGGGGTCTGCGCTTCTCTCAATCTCTCCAATTGGCTCTTTGACCTCTATTGTCTTGAAGAGCTTCTTTATTGTCTTTGTTTTATAGACTCTATAGTCTTTGCCTCTCTCTTTCTTTAGTGAAGTCTTTTTGGTGTCAATTGCAAGGGAGAGGGCAATCAGAGACCCCGTGGAGGTTCCAGCAATAAGGTCGAAATGAGAGTAGAAGGGTCTCTCATCTCCCAGTTCTCTGAGTTTCTCTGACAGCTTATCTATGATGTAGATGGGAATGATTCCCCTCATTCCCCCGCCATCGAGAGAGAGGATGTATTTTATGTCTTCTTCCTTCTCCTCTTTCTCTCTCCATTTACCCATATTTTCAATTTTGATAAAGTCTTTTGCTATGGTCAAGGAATACTCGGATTGCGCTCTATGCCCCAATTATTGCCACGTTGACAGAAATAGCGGGGAGAGAGGAGTCTGCGGCGAGGGGGTAAATGCCAGGATATCCTGGGCGGGTCTTCATAGAGGGGAGGAGCCTCCCATTTCGGGAGAGAAAGGCTCCGGCATGCTCTTTTTCACAGGGTGTCCTCTTCATTGCAAATACTGTCAGAACATAGAAATATCAAGAAGGGATAATCCAATTGGGTTTGAAATCTCTATAGATGAGCTTAGCTATTTGATGCTAGATTTGGAGAAAATGGGCGCAAAGACTCTCAGCTTTGTGACTGGGACCCATTTTATTCCGACGATTATCGCCTCATTAAAGAGGGCGAGAGAGAAAGGCCTCTCTCTCAAGACAGTATGGAACACCTCGTCTTTTGAGAGTGTTGAGGGCCTTGAGCTCATTGACCCATATATAGACCTATACCTTGCTGACTTGAAGACGCTTGATGAGAGGGTCTCCAAAGAGTTTTGCGGAGGAAAAAAATACAAAGAGAGTGTTCTCTCTGCACTCGATTGGATCAAAGAGAGACACCCTGAGACTGATTTGGACTTATTGAAAGGATGCCTTGTGAGACACTTGGTATTTCCTCTCTCTCTTGATGCTTCAAAGGAGGTTCTCAGAGTCTTTAAAGAGAGGTACTATCCCTCTTTTCAGCTCTCTTTGATGACACAGTTCGTACCTCCATTTTGCTCGTCCTTCAAAGAGCTTTCTGAAGATGAGTACTACAGCCTTATAGAATATGTTGAGAGTCTTGGAATTGAGGATGGATTTATACAGGAAAATGGGGGAGACGATAGTCTCTGGCTTCCCCATTTTGAGAGCGACAATCCCTTTCCCGACTCTTTTGCTGAGCCAAGCGAGTTCTTCTTGAAGCTAAAGAGATCTAAGAGATAAGTGTTCCCTCGAACTTCTTTCCCTCAAGGATGTCTATAAGGTTGTCGAGGTCTCTTCCATCTGCTGCAATGACCGAAAGCCCATTTTCCTCAGCAAGTTTTGAGGCAATTGGATCAAATGGAGCATTCTTTCCCGGAACCCACTCATCTCCTACGATCTTTCTGAAATCCTTCCAGGTGATAGTGTCTATTGGCTTGGCATCGGGGTTCTTTCTGGGATCGTCTGTATAGACCTTTTTGATATTCGATAGATTGATAATCGTCTTGGCCTTGAATCTTATTGCAAGGTAGGTTGCATCTGTATCGGTTGAGAAGCCCGGCTTCCATCCGGCTGCAACGAGAATCCTCTTATCAAATGAGATATTCTCATCTGTTGGATTAATGACGATCTCGTCTTCTGCGCATTCATGGAATATTGATTTTAAGAGCGTGGCATTGAGACGCGTTGCATAGATTCCAAGCCAGTCTTCCAAATCCGGATTCTTTCCAATAGTCGATCTTAGGGCACTCTGGTATTCTCGTGCAGTGAAGCCACCGCCAGAGACCAACACAAGCCTCACATCCTCATTCTTTTTGAGAAACTTATCTATTCTTTCCTTAAATGCCTTAAGAAAAATATCATCGACTTCCTCTGGGACGATAATCGATCCCCCAAGTGATATAACAAATGTCTTCATAGAGACAGTTTAGCCTATAAAGAGACTTATTTCAGAAATTGAAAATGACTCTCTTCTTCCTCAATTTCAGTTTTTTGGCAAAATTTAAAAATTTTTTGTATTAGTATATGGAGGTGTTCATGAATCATCTGAACAACATTCTTTTAGAGGGGGTTTTGACACGGGACCCCGAGGTAGTGGCTGTTTCCCCAGCAACTGGTGGAAAACTCGTAAAATTCACGCTTGCTAGCGATAGGTTCTATTTGGACAAGAGCGGGAAGAAGGTCCAGGATACTCTTTTTATTCCTGTAGAGACCTATGGAAGCTGTGCAGAGAGAGTTCTGGAGAAACTCAGCAAGGGCATGACAAGCAGGGTCGTTGGTCGCCTGAAGATGGCAAAGTGGCTCAATAGGGATGGAGATAAGTGCTCATCTTTTGAGATTGTGGCAAAGCATGTCGAGTATCGAGTGCCCAAGGGACGAAATGGTGGGAGCGTCAAGGAAGAGACTGTGATTTTGGAAGCAGAGCAGAGCGAGGAGGATGAGATAGCAGATAGAGAAGCGATTTGCCAAATTTAGTTTAGACTTTTTTTGGTCTTCATAATTTAACCTCTGAAAAGCGGGTGCCAATCGGCACCCGTTTCTTTTTATTCTTCGACATAAGGCGTGTATATATTCATCTCTCCGAATGTGCTTGTTCGGGCCTTTGTGATAAACCAATCGTCTAGGCTGTCTGTGTCTACTGCCCCAGGGAGCCTTGAAAAGACTCTAGAGGATGTGATCTTTGAGCTATCTGCAGCGCTTCCAGACCAGGCTCCTGACTCTTTTAAGAGCTTATAGTCCTCATAGAGCTTCTCGCTTCCAAGTCCCTCCCAGTCAGAGGAGTAGTCGTCTGTGTAGACAAATGCATCCATAACAGCACCTTGGTATTCGCTCTCAAGAACTATTATTCCCTTTGTTGATAGAAGAGTCTTAGTGGCCTTTGCGTTTAGATAGTAGGCTGTATTTCCGTCGCTCAGCTCTCTCTTTTCCTCTTTTGTCTCCTTATCCCAATAGATGAGAATAATATCATTCTTCTTAACTTCGATATCAGGGAGTATAAAAGAGTATCCTGGGCTGTTGATATATCCAGAGGAGAGAATTATTCCTGCCGTGTTTCCTTCTTTGGTGCAAATGAGCTCTATTCTGTCTGGAGAGCTATTTGTTCCAGCTGTGGATATTTCATTTAAAAGCACAGATGCAATATTGGTATTCCTGCCAATAAGACGAAGCGAGATGCGAGCTGTGCTGCCATTCTCATTCTTTGCCGAGAGATGGAAATATTCGCTCTCTCCCATATTAAGCGGAGTGGAGAGCTCAAGGATAAAATGCGAGTTCATGATTCCAGGGCGTTCTTTCACTCCCTTATAGAGAGTTTCAGATAGTAAGACTGTCTCATTGAACTCAAGCTCAACTCTCTTATTGTCTCTTAGCGTGTAGGAGACAAGCCTTGGAAGTTCTTTTGGCGTATTTTTGAAAATATCGATTGGTGTCATGTCTTTTTCGCATGACGATAAGAGTAGGCCCAATATAAGGGCAAAAATGCATAAATACCTCATACTATATATGGTTTTTTTCTTTAAATTTTGCCAATCTTTGATTTATGGGATCTAAACTCTGGGACAAGAATTACACACTTAATTCTCTTATGGAGGAATTCACAGTCTCCAATGATTACATAATTGACCATAGTCTGGTGCTATCGGATGTAATCTCATCCATTGCTCAGGCAAAGGGACTGAGGAAAATAGGCATACTGAGCTCTCAGGAGGAAAAGGAGCTTATAAGCGCTCTGTCTGACATTGCGTCTCTAAAGAAAAGAGGCGAGTTTGAGATAAATAGGGGCGATGAGGATGTTCATACTGCAATAGAGAACTTTCTGACAGAGAGGCTAGGGGACGCTGGAAAGAAGATACATACCGGCAGAAGCAGAAATGACCAGTCTCTGACAGCGCTCAGAGTCTATATGAGAGAGGCAATAGTCAAAATCTCATCATACACATCATCCTTGATTGAGAGCCTTATTTCTCTTGCCGAGGAAAACAAGGAGACTCCAATGCCTGGAAGAACCCATATGCAGATAGCCATGCCCTCCTCGGTTGCTCTCTGGGCGCTCTCGTTCTCAGAAGAGCTTATTGATGAAGTGAGGGAGCTTGAGAGCCTTTACTCTATTATTGACCAGTCACCACTTGGATCTGCTGCAAGCTATGGAACAACGCTTAATACAGATAGGGAGTACCTATCATCTCTCCTGGGTTTTTCGAAGGTTCAGAACAATGTCCTATATGCAAATAACTCAAGAGGAAAATTCGAGGCGATGCTGCTTGATAGGCTAACCTATATAGTTCTCACAATCTCGAAATTGGCAGAGGACCTATTGATTTTCACCCTTCCAGAGCTTGGCTACTTTTCCCTTCCAAAGGAGATGACAACCGGCTCGTCAATAATGCCGCAAAAGAAGAATCCCGATGGCTTGGAGCTCATAAGAAGCAGATCTTCTTTAATACTCTCTCTGTCCTTTGAGGTGAAAGAGATAATCAAGGCTCTTCCAACTGGATACAACAGGGATTTTCAGGATACCAAAGAGCCTCTTATAAAGGGCATAAAGGAGAGCGTTCTCATAATAAGAATCATGAATGAGATGGTATCTTCGCTTATTGTGAACAAAGAGAGGCTGATTGAGGGTTGCACTCCAGAGCTATATGCAACTGATAGGGCTATGGAGATGGCAGCAGCTGGAAAGCCCTTTAGGGATAGCTACAAAGAGGTTGCCCTCTCGCTTGATAGCGTTGAAAAAGATGACCCGGTTGAGTCACTTAAAAAGAGAAAAGTCACTGGAAGCGCAGGGTGCCTTAACCTTGACAAATCAAAGAGTGGCCTTGATGAGATAAGACTTTGGAGCGACGAGAAGATGTCTTATCTTGAGGGCATTTACAGAAGTCTAGATAAGGAGATAGATGAGGTTGCTCTTATCTAGCGACCTCTTTTGCCTTCTTCTCTTCCTGAATCAGAGATGGAGTATGCTTTTGAAGCGCAAATCTTGTCTCCGCGATATTGAGACAGAAGTCTCCAATGTGCTCGAGGTGCCTGATTATCTCAAGATACAGAAGGTCTGATTTGACATTTTCGCTCTCTGTCATCAGGTTATTCTGACCTGTTGCCCTAAGCTCTCTATGCTTGTCGTTGATGTCCCTCTCTAGATTCTGGGAAATTGTCATATCCCTTGCATTCATTCTCTCGCCAATTCTATTTGTGACTTCTTCAACAAATGAATAAGTAAGCTCATTGAAGGTCTTGAGCTCTGCCTTTGCCTCTTCTGAGAAGTGCAAATCGTCTTTTCGCTTGGTTTCGTTAAGCTTTGCCATGTTGAAGATCGAGTCTGTGATGGATTCTGTTTCGTCGATTATTCTTATGAGCTTCTGCAGAGTCGATGCATTTGTAGGACTCTGTGAGTCCTGAAGCATTCTAACGCAGAAGTCTATAAGCTGCTCTTGCATTTGGTCTGCATAATCCTCATCTTTTTTCAGCACTTCGATATCCTCGCTTATATCAGAGGTCTTGAAGCACATCGCCATGTATTTCTGGAACATATTTCGAGTGAGCGCTCCCATCTTATCGATTTCTTCCTTTACCTGAATGAGGTAAATCTCGGGAGTATCGACACGGCTATTTCCGATGTATCTGAAGTGGTATGTTCCGTCGTCAAACTTCTCTTTTTCCGGAATCATCTTCTCAATAAGCCTTGCAAATTGAGTGGTGAATGGCAAAAAGAGCAGTGTGTTGATGAGGTTGAATACCGTATGGAACATTGACAGGAATATAGGAAGCTCCTTATTGAGTGCCTCTCCTTGGGAAAGGAATATATTTCCGGGGGTAATCAGGTTCACCAGGTTTATAAGAGGCTTGAAGAAAATCAGCGCCAATACAGATCCAACGACGTTGAATAGGGTATGGGCAAGGGCCGCTCTCTTGCCATTTGTTCCTGTTGATAGCGAAGCAACAAATGCTGTTATCGTTGTTCCAATATTCTGTCCGAGACAGAGAGCTGCCGCAGACCATATTCCTATCCAGCCTTGGTATGCCATTGTTATGGTTATCGCCATCGTTGCAGCTGATGCCTGCACTATGCAGGTGATAAGCGCTCCAACGAGAACGCATATTAAGAGGCTTATTATCGAGCTGTTGTTGAAGCTCTGCAAGAAGGAGAGAATCTCTGGATGGTCTCCGACATTTGGCATGGATCTCTGAAGGAAGTTTAGACCTAGAAACAGAAATCCAAAACCGAGAAATATCTCCGATATCTCCCTTCTCTTTGGCTTCTTGGAAAACAAGAATGGGAGAGATAGGGCAACAGATGCAAGAGCGAGGATAGTAATATCCATCTCGAATCCCAAGAGTGAGACAATCCAAGATGTGATTGTGGTTCCGATATTCGCTCCGAGGATTACACCAATTGACTGGCTTAGCGTCATCAGGCTTGCAGAGACAAAGCTGACGACCATGACTGTCACAGCGGAGGATGACTGAATAACCATAGTCAGAAGAGTTCCGGTTAGAACTGCCATGAATCTGTTTGCAGTCATTGCCTTCAAAATGGACTTAAGCTTAGAGCCGGCAGACTTCTGAAGTCCATCCGACATTAGCTTCATTCCATATAGGAAGAGCCCAACCGAACCGATTATTCTTATGGCTCCTATTAGGGCATTCATGACTATATTTGATATGAAATAGCAGATTTTGTCATTATTGGAAAAAAGAGAAAATGCAATTTAGTGTAATAGTTTTTTCCAGTATGGCGCTAAAATCCATTCATATTCTTTTCATAAGGCAAATTTATAGCGGTCTCAATAGCTTAGACAATTTTCTTTGTCTTAACGAATTAGCTTCTACTTGGTAGAAGAAAGCTCTAATTTGGGATAAAGTTAAGTCACCATGAGCATTATTAAGCCCCATAAGCTGGGAATCATTGCCGGACCCGGAACAGAGTATTTTACCTCGAAAGTGGTAAAGCACCTTAGAAGGATATACTACGAAAGATACGTAAAGATATCCGAAGCTCTTACAAAGAGGCATGAGATAAGCGAAGGGGAGCTCTTGAAAATAGTCACTCTCCTTGATGACCTTGATAATAAGAAGATCCCAACTGGAAAGCTTCCAGAGACATTCCACTGTCCAGATCTGACTGTGAATGTCAAATACACTATGTTTGCAAATGGGGAAGTGAAGGCTGAGATTCTGGATGCAGTCAGGGGCCTGAACGTCTACTACATTCATGATGTATCAAATACAGCTCCCATTAAGCTCTCCGGAAGAGAGGATGGCGTGAAGCTGTCGGTCAATGACCATCTGATGTTCCTTTTTACGACAATTAATGCCCTAAAGCTTGCAGGAGCAACGGGAGTCACTCTTGTTCTTCCCACTTATCCCTATGCACGACAGCACAAAAAGTCCTCTCGTGAGGCCTTGACTGCTGCTATATTTGCTCGCTTTGTCGAATCTCTTGGAGTTGAGAGAATAATCACCTTGGATATCCACTCGAGAGAGATTGAGAATGCCTTCTCAACTTGCCATTTGGAGAACCTTCATGGCTCATATCAGACTCTTATGGCACTGAGAAATCTCATAGATTTCTCTGATCCCGATATAACTGTAGTTGCACCGGATACTGGGGCAATCCAAAGAAATAAGTTCTATGCACAGGCACTCCATAGGCCATTGGCGGTTCTCTATAAGGAGAGAGACTATTCAGTGGTTTCAAAGGACGCAAAGAACACGAATATCAAGTCAATCAATCTCTTGGGAGATGTTAAGGGAAAGACGCTTTTGATAGCAGACGATATGATTGCAACTGGCGGAACTATGATTATTGCAATGCGTGAGCTAATGGCAAGAGGCGCAAAGAAGATAATCTGCATGGTATCGCTTCCATTTTTCAACGGCAATGCAATCGAGAATTTCGATCAGGCCTATAAAGAGGGCGTCTTCTGGAGAATAATCGGCACAAATGGCGTTTACCAGGACAAATCGCTTTTGGAGAAGGAGTGGTTTATTCAGGCAGATGTAACAGATCTCTTTGCTAGAGTCATCTCCAGACTGCACCATGGAAGGGCCATTAGTCCGCTTCTTGACAATAGAAAATTCATTCAGAAGCTTATTGATACAACTCAGGCAGAAGGACAGAGCGAGAGCTCTGAAGGAATAAAATATGAGGATGTCAAATAGAATAACTGGCTTCCAGACTTCCCCGATCAGAAGGCTTGTGCCACTTTCGAGGAAGGCAGAAGAGCGTGGAATCCATGTTATACACCTGAATATCGGACAGCCCGATATCAAAACCCCAAAAGAGGCCATTGATGCCATTAGAAGCTATGATAAGCCCTATATAGCATATGGAATCTCAGAGGGAGACTATGAGCTAAGAAGAGCTCTTGTGAAGTATTATGAGAAGTTCGGCATTACTGATATCACACCGGAGAATATCATGATCACTACCGGTGCCTCAGAGGCATTTCAGTTTGTCTTTCTCACTCTATGCGACCCCTATGACGAGTTTATAGTCCCAGAGCCTTACTATACAAATGTCGCAACCTTTGCAAATGTCTGCATGGTAAAGCTCTCTCCTGTGACTTCTTCCTCCTCAAATGGCTTTATTCTTCCGTCAATTGATGCATTTGAGGACAAGATAAACAAAAAGACGATGGGGATTCTTCTCTGTTCGCCAAATAATCCGACTGGGCATATTTACTCTCAGAAGGAGCTCAAGGCGATCTTGGAGCTTTGCAAGAAGCATGACATTTTCCTTGTTGTCGATGAGGTATACAGAGAGTTCTGCTATGACAATAAGAAATTCACTTCTATTCTCTCTTTCCCAGAGTATGCAGACAGAATCATCTGCATAGACTCGTTCTCAAAGCGCTTTTCCATGTGCGGGGCAAGAGTCGGCGCAATTGTCACAAAGAACAGGGAATTCTTGGACAATGCCATAAAGATGGCACAAGCTAGGCTCTGTCCTCCAAATGTTGCACAGCTAGCTGCCGTTGCGGCGCTAAATGCTCCCGATTCATATGTCAAGGATGTGGTTGCAGAGTACGAGAAAAGAAGAAACCTCCTAGTTGGCATGGTCCAGAAGATTGAGGGCGTAAGGGTAAACATGCCAAAGGGAGCATTCTACTTTATCGCAGATCTTCCTGTTGATGATGCCGAAAAATTCGCAGTCTTTATGCTAAAGGACTTCTCATATAAGGGCGCGACTGTGATGTTTGCGCCGGCAGAGGACTTCTATTGGACTCATGGACTCGGGAGAAGTCAGGCAAGATTTGCCTATGTTCTCAATGAGGATGAGCTAGAGATGGCTGCTGAGTGCCTCAAAGAGGGCCTTAAGGCATATAGAAAAGAGGTTATGCATATCTAAATAGGTGCTTTGGCACCTATTTTTAGTTTTATAATCGTTTAAAAAGGAGATGATGTGAATATTCTCTTGAATGACGTTGATGAGCTTATGAGGATGAGCCGTGATAAGGCTGAGAAGAATCATAGAGAGGCTCTCTCTTATATAGAAAATGACATTAGGGGAATAGCGAGGATAATAGGCCAATACAGCCCCTTGGAGATACTGCGTCTCTCCAAGTGGGAGGCAAATAGGCTCAAAAAGAGCAAGAATGAGAGCTCTAGGCTGAAGAGCGTTTTTATGCCAGTTTTTTTGCAGTCTCTTATATCATCTGATGAAGTGGAGCTTCCAACTAGTGGAAACAGAGAGGTAAAGCCAAAGGATTGGGATCGAATTCAATACCTTGTTGAGGATATTCAGAAAAAGCTTCTTAGGCTGATTGATGCAAAGACCGTCATTGAAGTCGGTTACTCAAGAGTAGACAAAGAGAATGCTGCGGAGTATAGAAATGGACTTTTATCTCTCTATTTTCCAAGAGTCGCAGACAAAGACTCGGTTGAGTCAGACTATGAGATTCTCTTTTATTCGATGGGTTCAAAGGAAGAGGCTCTTCTTCCCTCTATCAAGAATCCAATGGACCTCGCTAATGGGCTCTATGAGATATCTGAGAGCTCGCTTGAGGCAATTGATAGACTAAAGAGTGAGGTCGATAAGTACAATAGCGAGATGAGAGACGAGATATCACGTCTCAAAGAGAGCGGCAACTATGACTACATGGATGAGAATGATCTAAGGCGAAAAGTCATAAAGGAGAAGGGCTGGGAAGATAGGGTGAATAGGCTCTCCGGAGAGAGAAATGACTATGACCTATTTAGGCCTGATTTCTATTCCAATCTCACCAAAGACGATTACTACCCATTCTCAGCGGAGATGGGAAAACTCGATTTCTCAAAGTATTTCGAGAGCGGAATTCTAATATCGACTCTTAGGCCATTTATAAGAATAGGAGAGATATTCTTCACCTTCGTAGGAGAGGGGCTTCTTGAGTTCTCTCCTAGGTTTATCAGTGATGTGGCTTCTCTTGAGGTAAATGGCGAAGAGGATGTAAAGAGCGCAGTAAATAAGATCTTTACTCAGACGGGCGCAAATACCTATTCGTTTAAGGGCATTAACTATGAGATATACACCATTCCGTCACTTGCTCTTATAAATCCGATTTCATTTCCACTGGAGTTCAATGCTGCAATCTCTACAAGGAAGGCCATTCTAAATGGGGAGTATCAGGGAAGAGTCATTATAGTCGACCCAGACTTGAGAGAGAGCTATAAATCTCCAAGAGAGGGACTCTGCATCCTGTCATCAAGGGCCCTCTATAGAGAGGCAAATAGACTCTCAGAGCCGGTTGTCCTCACAGAAGATGAAAAAGAAGAGGATATAGATGATATTGATAGCGATGACGAGGAGCTATATAGCGAATTTTCCGACTTCATATCAGATGAGGACGAGATAGAGGATGAGAACATTGACTACTCATTTGAAGATGAGGGCGAAGAGGAAAGAGAGCTACTAGATGAGAGTGGCGATGATTTCAACCAAGATGAGAGAGAGGAGGACGAGGAGCTATACGATGAGGACCAGCTTGATTTTCTCTCATTTTTGGATGACGACTCCCAAGAGCCCTCTCCAGTTGATTTGAAGGAGAAGGAGAGCGAGGACAGGGAAGAGTATGACGAGCTTGATCTCTTTTCCAATCCAAGTGATAGCGAGAAAGAGAGGGAAGAGGAGTTTGCTGACTTTGTTGAGAGCGAGGATGTCGATGATCTATTGGATGAGGATGAGGTAACTGAAAAAGAGATAGGGCTTCCAGAGAGTGAAGGCGATGAGGATGAGAGTGCTTCCCAGGCTATTGACTCAGAGAGCCTTGAGAGCGCAAGGATAGACAGCGAAAAGCTCAAGAGCGAGCATGAAAGAGATCCCCTCTTTGAGAGTATCGATATTTCAGAGGAGGAGGAGGATGATGACTGGATTGAGGACGAAGATGATGAGTTTGAGAGCGATGAGGACGAGGATCTAGATGAGTTAGAGGAAGAGATATTCGAAGAAGAGGAGACTAAAGAAGAAGAAAGCACAGCTGAGGATGACGGAGAGGATGATGAGATAGAGATTCTTGATGAGGAGGAAGAGGGAACAGGAAAAGACGAGCTCTTTTTAAGGCGCATGGGTCATTCTCAGGAAGAAAAAGGCGAAAGCGAGAATAGCCTTGATAGCGATCAAGCGATAGAAGAAAAGGAGATAGAGAGCAAAGCTAAGAGCGACGATGAAGAGCTTGAAGCCAATAAGAAGGCAAATGACCTAATCGAAAGAGAGAGTCAAGCCCTAGAGGAGAAGAGCGAAATCTCTTCCTATGAGGATGAGGATTCGCCCTCTAGACTAGTCAGAGAGAGCGATGGGACCTTCTCATTGGTTGTTGAGAAGAGGGTTGAGGATGACTATAAAAGAGACATACTTCTCGGAATAAAGGATGAGCTGAAATCTCCCTCTCCGAGCTTTGACAGGGTTCTTGCTAATTCGGATAGAGAGCTATTGGATTACCTAAGGCGAGTATTCAAGGAGTGCTGGAAGAAGCAGCAGCAGGATCATAAAGACAAGATATTCACAATCTATGAGGGCTCATTGTCTGTATTGATGGCGCGATCACCAATAAGGGATGAGCTTAGGCTTTCGGAGCTCTTAAATAACGCAGGAGCCATCATGTATAGCCAGAAAAGCGATAATTGGAGCGCACTTGTTCTCTATATAGATGAGCACTACGAGGTTGAGAGCGCCAGAGAGTATGAGATATCCAAATCCTTCTTCTCTCAATCCGATTGGAAGCGAATAATCAATATGGGAGAGGCTCTAAGGGAGCGAATTAAAAATGGAATGGGCAGAAATTGAGAAGCGCTTTGAAAGCGCAAAGAGAATAGCCTTAGAGGCTGCGGCTTTTCTCTTCTCTCACCTTAGCCTCAGAATGGAGAATAAGACAAAGGCACCCAGTGATTATGTCACCGAGGCCGATGTGAAGGTAGAGGAGATAATAATATCCAAGATAAGAGAGCTCTATAGTGACGACTCCATTTACGGAGAAGAGCATGGCAAGGAGGGAAAGAGCAAGAGGCGCTGGATTATTGATCCAATTGATGGGACCAATAACTTCATGTTTCTTTTCCCATGCTATTCAATATCAATTGGCTTTGAGGATGAGGATGGGCTCGAGTTTGGAGTCATCTATATTCCCTCTCAAAAAGAGGAATACTATGCCCTTAAGGGACACGGAGCCTATTTAAATGGCAGAAGAATATACGTTCATGAAAGCGATGAGCTATCAAAGGACCTTATGATTGCAACTCCTCCAGAGAGGCGCCACGAGTATATGAATTTCTTTATGCCGCGCCTTCGCTCTTTCTTTGATGTCTTCAGTGATATACGCTCAATTGGCTCAGCGGCCTCATCGCTGGCCTTTGTTGCTTGTGGAAGGGTCGATGCCTATTATGAGATATCGCTGAAGATATACGATGCAGCTGCGGGAATCGTCATAGCAAGAGAGGCCGGCGCTGTTGTAGATCTTATCAATGACGATGAGAGCTTTATAGAGATACTCGCATCGAGTAGGAGCGCATATCCTCGCCTTAGGGAAATTGTCGGTGGCAAAGCTAGTATTATTTGACTTCGATGGGACTATAGCAGACTCCTCTGAGGGCATATTCTATACTTCTGGGGAGACTATGCGTCGTCTTGAGCTCTATAGGAAGATACCTCTTGAGCAGCATAGAAAGTTTATAGGCCCACCGCTCAAAGAGAGCTTTAGAATTGCATACGGCCTAGATGAGATGTATCTTGATGATGCCGTGAGAATCTATAGGGAGATCTATAGAGAGAAAGGCGATAAGATGCTAGCTCCATATGAGGGGATAAAAGAGGCAATTGAGAGGCTTCGCAGTCTTGGCTATAAGACTGGGGTTGCCACAAATAAATCCCTTCCAGTTGCGAGAAGATGCCTGGAGAACATTAAGATGACACAATATTTTGATGTGATCTCAGGGCCATTGGAGGGAGAGAGCGCGAATAAGAGCGAGATTATCAAAAGGGCATCTCAAGAGCTTGGAATAGCAGTTGAAGACACAATAATGATTGGGGATACCGAGAACGATAGGCTTGGCTCTGAGATGGCAGGCTCAGCTTTTATAGCGGCTCTATGGGGCTTTGGCTATACTCTAGAGGACCAAGCGCGTCTGCCGTTTTCATCTATTTCTCCATCTGATATAGTTAATTCGATACTTGAAAAGGAGAGCAAAATGATTTCAAAAGTCGCATCAGATAATGCACCCAAGGCAATTGGCCCCTATAGTCAGGCAGTCAAATTCTCGAATCTTCTCTTCATCTCAGGGCAGATTCCACTTGATCCTCAAAGCGGAGAGCTGGTTGGAAAGACTGGAGCCGAGCAGGCTAAGCAGTGCTTTAAGAATATCAAGGCAGTCTTAAAAGAGGCCGGTACAGATATCTCGAGGGTAGTCAAGGTCACTGTATTTTTAAAGAGCATCGGAGATTTTCAATCAGTCAATGAAGTCTATTCAAAAGAGTTTGAGGGCGTTGAGATCTTACCTGCTCGCTCAGCAATAGAGGTGGCAGCCCTTCCAAAGGGGGCCCTTGTAGAGATTGAGGTAATTGCAGCTTTATAAAAAAAAAGGGCCTCGAAAGAGCCCCTTTGATTTTCAGGGAAATTCTATTCTAGTCGTTTATGATTACTCCCTCGACAAGCCAATCGAGCGAGAGCATCTCCTCGTCTGACATTTTCTCGCCCTTTTCTTGTCTGATTTTTCCCTCGTTATCTCTTATTTCGCCCCAGAAAACGTCAAAACTGCCATCTTTCATCTTGCTATATGCATCTTTGACCTTGGATTTCACTGATGATGGCACTAGTGGGGATATCTTGCTTATGGAAACGATTCCATCCTCGATGCCTCCCCAATAAGCCTTATCATTCTCATTCCATGTTCCATTCATGATTGATTCAATTACTGGGATGAAGTAGTTCTCCCAATTCCAGACAGAGGATACGAGGATCCTCTCATCTCCTATTAGCTCGCCAAAGTCGGCATTGTATCCAATTGCGTATTTGTTTCTCTCAATGGCAGCAAGTGCGGGCTGTGTTGAGTCTTGATGCTGTGCAATCACATCAACTCCTCTATCTAAGAGTGAATCTGCGGCCCGTCTCTCAAGCGATGGCTCATACCATGTATTTGTCCATTCAACTAATACCTCTGCATTTGGATTTATGCTTCTTGCACCGAGGGTAAATGCATTGATGCCCCTAATTACCTCAGGAGTATCAAATGATGCAACGTAGCCAATCTTGCCGTTTTTTGCCATGGCTCCTGCAATCATTCCAGTGAGGTACCTCATCTGGTACATCCTTCCGTAGTAGTTATGCATATTCTCACTTGATATATATCCAGAGCAGTTCTCAAAGTAGACATCGGGGTTATTGTCGGCAACCTCTTTCATATAGTTCATGTGCTCATAGCTATTTGCGATGATTAGGCTATTTCCCTCGTCAATAAGCATCTGCATCTTATCTATGCACTCATCGCTTCCTGTGACATTTTCGACTCTTGTTATCTCAATATCGTCTTTAAAGTGCTCTTCTGCAGCCATGAGTCCCAGATCGGTCATATAAGAGTATCCGAAATCTCCTGGCTTAGATATAAATATTGCCCCTATCTTAAGTGGCAAGTCGATTTCTCTGCCCTCTTTTTCCTTGGGAGCGCCACCAAATAGCGTTAGTCCCAGAAGAAGAATCAAGCTGGTAATAAGGAATCTTTTCATAAACGTCTCCATATAAAGAGTAAAGCATTTTTCTTATAAGTTAGTCAGTTGATTACCTCTGATTTTGTACTCTGCCAAAAGAGAGCAGACTCTCTCAAAATAATCATTCTTTCTTGGCCAATTTGATTTACACTTCCTCTATTTTTATCTAGACTCAAGATTGATGAGAAAATCTTCTGTATATTTGACTGTATATAGATTTGAAAAGAGCCGGTTTTAGTCCGGCTTTTTTATTGCATGGAGGCTAAAATGAATGTATTCAAGGGCAAATCTCTGAATGTTATCTCAGATTACTCTATAGATGAGAGGCGCTATTTCTTCAGAAAAGTCAAGGAATTGAAGGATGCGATAATCAGCTCAGACGAGAAAAAATTAGACGAATTCAGGATCAACGATCCTGACTTTGGAATCTATGAGGTCTTTCTGGAGAATTCAACGAGAACTCGAGAGTCATTTAGAAATGCCGCCAAGTTCCACCATGCAAAGGTCTCTGAGCTCTTAACAGAGAACTCCTCTATAAATAAGGGCGAGAGCTTTGCAGATACCTTTAATATGCTTACAGGCTATGAAAACAGCATTTTCATCGTACGCAGCACAGTTGAGGGACTCACAAAGTGGCTCTCTGAGGAGACCAAGGAGTATGCATCTCGCAATGGTCTCAAGTATGCTCCCTCATTTATAAATGCAGGTGATGGAAAGCATGAGCACCCAACCCAGGAGCTACTCGATGAGTTTACCTTCCTTGAGGATAATGACATGTCCTTTGATTCAATTCATGTTGCCCTTGTAGGAGACCTCTTTCATGGAAGGACAGTCCATTCAAAGGCAGATGGTCTGATGCTCTTTGACCGCGTAAAGGTAGACCTCGTTGCTCCCGATGAGCTTGCAATGCCAGAGAACTATGTAGAGAAGATGAAAGAGAATGGATTTGAAGTAAGGTCATTCAAGTCCATCGAGGAGTATATCAAGAGCGATGATGTTGCAAATAAGTGGTATTTTACTAGGCCGCAGCTTGAGAGAATGGGAGACAAGATTCTTCAGAAGGCGCCGCTTTTAAGGGGCGCAATAACCTTCAAAAAGGAATTTTTGCCTCTGATTGATCCAAATACGAAGTTTTATCATCCACTTCCTCGCCATAAGGAGTTTCCAACAATTCCATCTTTTTTGGACTCAACTCCATTCAATGCATGGGAGAGACAGGCAATCAATGGCTACTATTGCAGAATAGTCCTTATTTCCCTTATCTCGGGAAAAGTAGGGGAGGATTACGTACCAAAAGAGAGAGAAGAGGAGAAGTCTGAGAAGGACTATATAGTCCAGGTAAAGCCAGAGAATACATCAAAGCACTCAAATTACTCAGAGGGCGTCAGGCCAATTAAAGAGGGCATTGTAATAGACCATATAGATAAGGGCGAGAACCCTGCTGAGATAAGAAAGCATATGGCCCTTGTCTCGTCTGTCTTGAAGCTGGATGACGAGAGGGGTGGGGAATGGATTTCAAAGGGACAGGACGGAAGATACAAGGGCATTATCTTCCGTCCTGGCTATATAGATATAGATAGAAAGAGTCTAAAGAGACTGGCTGCAGTAGCTCCAGGTTCAACATTAAATATAATCCAAGATGGGAATGTTATATACAAATATAGAACACATATGCCACCTAGGATCTACAATTTCGATGATTTGGAGTGCAAGAATGAGAACTGTATCTCCAATGCTAAGAACAAAGAGGGCATTCCATCTATGTTCTATAAGACAAAAGACGGACACTTCTCTTGTGCATACTGCTCGACTTTTCATAGTTTCAAAGAGATTTGGAAGAAGGGCAAATAATATATAATTGGTTAGAGGAAGTTATGGATTACAAAAGCATTTCTGACTATTACGGAGAAAAAGTAGCTGAGGCTGGACTTGAGCTTGGAGCAATAAAGCTGTCAATTGAGAATCCCTTTACTTGGGCAAGCGGCTATAGAATGCCTATATACAATGACAATAGGCTCTTTCTATCGCGTCCTGAGTATAGAGCTTTGATATCAGAGGCATTTTCAGAGATGGCTGATATTGTCGGGCTTGAGAAAATCGACAATATCGCTGGAACCTCAACTGCTGGAATTCCACATGCCACGACTTTGGCTGACAGAGTGAAAAAGCCACTTAGCTATGTAAGGGCATCAAATAAGGACCATGGGCTTAAGAATAAGATCGAGGGCATTGGAAAGGATGGCTATAAAGGAAAATATGTGCTTTTGATTGAGGATCTTATTTCAACAGGGGGATCTTCAATAGCTGCAGTTGAGGCAATTCGAGAGGCAGGAGGAAAGATCGACGAGTGCTTTGCAATCTTCTCATATGGCTTTGATAGGGCAGAGGAGGCGTTCTCGTCTCTCTCTCCAGTATGCCACTATCATCCAATACTCACATTCCCGACTCTCCTTGATGTTGCAACAAAGAAGCTCTACATCAATGAGAGTGACAGCGAGAGCCTCATTGAGTGGATGAGCGATCCATTTTCCTGGGGAGAGAAGAGGGGCTTTAAGAAGGAGGAGCGATGAATTATATCGATAAACTCAAAAACAGCGCTCTAGAGAGCGGGAATATAGTATGCATGGGACTTGATCCCGTTTTGGGCGCCATGTCGAATGCTGGCAGCTTTGATGAGATGGCATCTTATTTGAAGAAGCTTATTGAGTCTATTTCGAAAAGCGGCCTCAAGCCTGCGGCATTTAAGCCAAATATTGGCTACTATGCTGTCTTTGACTCTCCGTATGAGGGCAATTTTCAGGGCTCTCTCCTACTTAGGGATATAATCTTGGAGCTCAGGGACCTCTTTC
>CANRIJ010000010.1 GCA_947630635.1 uncultured Spirochaetaceae bacterium
CTTGTTGTAATTGGTGGAGGAGCCTCTGGGCTCTTCCTCTCATCGCTTTTGGAAAAAAAGCCTCTTATTCTTGAGAGAAATCCAAGCGCAGGCAAAAAGCTTCTTCTTACTGGAGGTACAAGGTGCAACTACACCCACCTAGAGCCAAACGAAGAGCTTATAACACACTACAGAGGCGACAAGAGACTAGTTAAGAGTCTCATATACGACTACTCTCCAAAAGACATAATCAACCACCTAAAAAGCATTGGCATAGAGCCAAAGAATGAAAATGGGAAGATCTATCCATCAAGCGAGAGAAGCATTGATGTCTTAAATGCCCTTTTAAAGGGCGCAAATATCAAATACAACACAATGGTCCATGATATTGAGAAGCATAATGGCTTCTTTCTAGTTCACACAAATAGTGAAATCATTGAGTGCGAGAAGCTTGTTATGGCAACTGGTGGCAATTCCTATCCAAAGACGGGCTCTGATGGAAATGGCTATGCTCTTCTGAGAAGGCTAGGACATAGAATAACACGTATTTGCCCAGCGCTCTCCCCACTGATTCTAAAGGATAGCCTCACTAGTGCACGCGGAATAACGCTTGAGGTTGAGATAAAAACCGAGAGTATGTATTCAAGGGGAAGCTCGATCATTACAGATCAAGGCATCTCAGGACCTGCTGCAGAGAATATATCCTGGGCTCTCTCAAGCGAGAAGGAGATTGAAATATCATTTACCCAGAATCCCAATCCAATCGATAAGAGAAAGAACTCTTTGCTGAAGAACTCACTGGGGCTTCCCGCCGAGCTTATAACAGCGCTTATGAAAAGCCTCGCAGATAAAAAGACATCCGCGCTTACTAAAAGAGAGACAGAATACATAAATAAGAGACTTACCTCTTTCAGAACAATGGCCAAATCCACATATAAAGGCGCCATGTCAACTCATGGGGGAGTCTCCACCGATGAAATAGACAGGAATACCCTTGAGTCAAAAATAATAGAAAACCTCTTTATTGCCGGAGACCTCTTGGATATCGACGGCGATACCGGCGG
Organism: uncultured Spirochaetaceae bacterium; assembly: GCA_947630635.1. Lineage (GTDB taxonomy): Bacteria > Spirochaetota > Spirochaetia > Sphaerochaetales > Sphaerochaetaceae > Ornithospirochaeta. The sequence goes on from CANRIJ010000010.1 coordinate 1,044, forward strand.
CTATAGCCTTACTATCGCCTTCTCATCTGCACATAAGATCATGAAGGCCATATCCAAATAAGGCCATATTCATCTAGATAATATATGAATCAGCTAAAATAATTTGTCCCTAAACGCATTTTTACTGAATATATATTCAATCTTGCCACATAACTCCAGAAGCCATAAAAACCGCAATGGTATATCATTTAAATATGGCAAACATCAGAGAGATAAATGCGCATTTTTCTAGCGACGGAAAGTATTTTGAGAATACCATAGGCAATAGATTCTTCTACACAGGGCTCACAGGTCCCTATGAGTATCTTCTTGGGGCACTTGCAGGCTGCTTCTACTCCACTATGGAAGATGTCCCGCATAAAGGAAGATGGGAAGAGGTATCCATCAATGTAAGGGGAACAAAGAGAGATGAGGTGCCCACGACTCTTGAGAAAACAGAGATTCACATCAAAGCAAAGGGCATAAGCGACAAAGAGGAGTTTGAGAGCGTGGTGGAGAAGGCAAAAAAAGAGTGCTCCATCTTTAGCACTATTGAGCATGTATCAGAGATGACGGTCAAAATAGAATACGAGGACTGAGTTGACTGAAAAGAGAAGCGCAAAGATACAGATATACGAGGCTTTCCTCAAAGGACTCAAAGAGTACTTCAGAGACTATGAGAATGAGATGGGATCTGGACTGAGAAAGTCCACGCTTTCCCATAGAATATCCAAAGCGCTTCTCCATAGCTTTCCCCTCTCATCTGAGAGCGAGATTGACTACAAAGGATCAGATATCCTAATCAAAAACGGAAAGAGAAACCTATTGTCAATTGTCTGGTCGAACACATATCTGACCAAGGATGACAAAAAGAGGCTTTTAAAGGCAGATAAAGATCTAAATGCAGAGCTCTCCCTCGGAATCTCGATCTTTGATAGGAAAAGCTACATCCTGCTCTATAGATTCGAACAGGAAGCAGTTGAATATGTCCACATTAATAAAAGCGATTTCTCAGAGACCCTCATAAAAACTGCAGATATAAACGAGGATATAGAGGAGCCATCGCTCTTCAAGATGAAAAGAAAAAGGCCTAGTAGCCCAAATCCTCATCGACAAAAACCAGAGTCGTCTTAACTCCCATCATTGGATGAGTGATAACCGAGAAGCCTCTGCATATTCTCTCTGGGCTATTGCAGTCCATGCACTTGCCGCTCTTAACGCATGGAGTCTTCCTATTTAGCCTTATGGCATTCTTAACTGCAGCTATATTCCTTGCCCTCCAAAGTGCCTTCTCAAACGTCTCTTCTACTTTATTCCTGCCGATTACGTAAATTGCCTCTTTCGGCCCAAACAAGGCAGTCGATATCCTATTTCCTGTTCCATCTATGTTTATTATCTGACCCTCTAAAGAGAGAGCGTTGGCTGAGAGCAGATACACCTCTGCACTCTGAGCCTCTCTCCTGGCCTCCTCGGGATTATCCCTCCAGTGCCAAATAGGCCTCTCGGTTAGCCTATCGTATAAACCAAGCTCCTCAAGGGTGACAGAGCCTCCAAATGCGCACTTTCTCCCCTTGAGATAATCAGCAAGGTAAAGAGAGGCCTCCTCAGGCTCACCAAAGAAACAAACATTGAAACCGCGAGGGGAAAAGACCCTTTCTATTCTCTCTCTGTCAATCATATTCTGCTCTTCTTATTGTCTATCGGGTCATAGACCTCGCCCTCGCCTATAAGTTTATATACAGCTCGCTTTTGCGCGTCCTCACAGCCATTCCAAGGCTTGTCCTTATTCTCGCTCTTATATTTCTGCGTCATCCAGAGATCATCCTTCTGAACCCTCTCAATGCTCTTTCTTAAAAGCGAGAATATCAGATTGCAAAACCCCACAAGATCATCACCGGAGAGTGCATCCTTGGCAATTCTAGAGAGAGCAATTGTATGATCTACGCAAAAGCCCTTTGAAAGCGTTAAGGCTTTCTTAAAATCCGGATCCTCTTTAAAAAGAGAGGCAACCGTATAGCAATACCTATAGAGCCTATCATTCATTCTGGTGCATACGAGGCACCCCTTTTCCCTCTCTCTAACATCCCTCTCAAATGCATCTACGAGCTTTTTCATCGCTCCTGGCTTTCTGCACTGAGATAGCCTATCCAAATCAGGATAGAAGAGCCTATTATTCTCGTCATAGTAGGTATCCATTATGAGAGAGAGCACCTGTGGCTTATTTGCCTCTGCCATCATCCTGAAGTGGTTTTTGCAAAACCCATATGTATTTGTCTCGACTCTCACTTCAGGAGTCATAATCGCAGACGAGAGATAATAAGAGAGAGCATCCTTCTCTGCTTCTTTCATCAATGTGCATAAAAAGCACTCGTCATTCTTTTTAAGCCCATCCCAGACTGGGATTGTCTCTAAGACTATCTTCACCCTCTTAACCCCTCTATCTCAAGTTTTTCCCTCTCGCTGAGCCTTCTTCCGCCAAGCCCCCTTAAGAGATAGGTAAGCTTCGCACTCTGCTCAAGAACCTCCATTCTGTCAAATGCACCAACTAGGTTTGTTCCGAGAGCTATTGCGCCATGGTTTTCCAAGAGCGCGACAGTAGAGCCCTTAATCATATCACTGACCTTCTCGGCAAGCTTCTTTGTTCCCATAAGCTCATATGGGATTTTCAAAGGCCTTCCCAATAAATACCAGCTCTCTGCGATAATCGACGTATCTATATCCTCTCGTAGGGATGAGTATAGACATGCATATGTAGGATGAGAGTGCACAACAGCGCCCACCTCTCTGTTCTTTACATATATAAGCCTATGCATTTCACTCTCTATAGAGAGCCTTCCCTCATCCTCCAAGAGCTCTCCGCTCTCTATATCCACCTCAAGTATGTCTTCCTTCTTAAGAGATGACTTATCCTTCCCAGAGGGGGTTATGAACATTATGCCCTCTGATTTGAGACTGATATTCCCGCCGGTGAGGGTTGTAAGATTCCTCTCATATAGTCGTCTCATAAAGGATGCCACTTCCTCTTTCTCTGCTTCATATCTCATGGAGAAAATCTTATCACATTATAGTGGAGCCATTAGTTTTGGAATTATAGAACATAACGTCATTGTTGCCCGATGAGACTCTATTTTCTATAATTTCTCAACGAGAGGAAAAACATATGAGAATGTCAAAGATGTTTTCCAAAACGCTAAGGGAAACGCCTCAAACAGATAGCAAGGGATATGGGTTATTAGTCAAAGCCGGCTTTATTAAGCAGATGGGAGCAGGGATCTTCTCTCTTCTTCCTCTTGGATTCAGAGCAACTAAGAAAATCGAGGCCATAATCAGAGAAGAGATGGAGAATATCGGTGCCGAGGAGATACTGATGCCTCTTGTAAACCCCGCAGATATCTGGAAGGAGACCGGAAGATACTACTCAATTGACAAAGAGCTAGGTAGATTCGAGGACAGAGTCGGACGCGACATGGTTCTTGCCATGACTCATGAAGAGGCAGTAACGGATATAGCAAAGGACGAGATTGACAGCTACAAGAGACTCCCGCTACTCGTATTTCAGATCCAGACAAAATGGAGAGACGACCCAAGGCCAAGAGCAGGACTTATCAGAGTAAGGGAGTTTACAATGAAGGACTCCTACTCCTTTGATAAAGACATGGCTGGACTTGAGAAGGTATATAACGACCACTACAAGGCATATTTCAGGATCTTCAGCAGAACCGGACTTCCTGTTATAGCAGTAGGCGCAGACTCTGGAATGATGGGCGGAAAGGTATCTCATGAATACATGTATCTAAACCCAATCGGAGAAGACACGATAATCTACTGCGATAAGTGCGGCTACACTGCAAACAGGCAGGTTGCCAAATTCAAAAAAGAATACAAAAAGGAAGAGATGCTTCCAATCGAGAAAATAGTAACCCCAGAGACCAAGACAATCGAAGATCTGAGCGAGCTTCTGAATCTCCCCAAATCTAAGATGGCAAAGGCAGTCTTTATGGTTGGAACCTTCATTGACGACAAGAGCGGAGATGAAAAGACAAAGCTCATAGTGGCAATCATTCGCGGAGACCTAGAGGTCGAGGAATCAAAGCTATCAAATGCAGCAAAGGCAAACTCAATAAGACCGGCACAGGATGAGGAGATTCTCGAGTGTGGTATGGTCCCTGGCTATGCAAGCCCAATCGGAGCAAAGGGAAACTGCATGGTTATAGTCGACGACTCTGTTGCCTATTCTGCTAACCTTGTCGCTGGAGCAAATGAAGTTGGCTACCACTACAAAAACACCAACTTCAAGAGAGACTACGATGGAGAGGTATTTGACATTGCATCTGCCAGGGAGGGCTTTATCTGTCCAGAGTGCTCATCGCCTCTCATATCCTCAAAGGGAGTTGAGGTAGGAAATATCTTCCAGCTTGGCACTCGATACTCTGAGAAGATGAACTGCTACTACCAAGATGAGTCCGGCAGACAGATTCCGGTTGTAATGGGATCTTACGGCATAGGAGTAGGAAGACTTCTTGCATGCCTTGCAGAGGAGTATGGAGACGATAAAGGACTAAAGCTTCCAATAACGGTTAGTCCATACGAGGTGCATCTCGTGTCGCTTTTAAAAGAGACAGAGCTTGCCGACAAGATATACGACGAGCTAAAGAGAGCCGGCGTTGAGGTTCTCTACGACGACAGAAAAGAGAGCGCTGGCGTAAAGTTTGCCGATGCAGATCTAATTGGCATCCCCATTAGAATCACACTTGGAAACAAGAGCGTGAAAGAGAAAAAGGCAGAGGTCAAGCTAAGAGCAAATGACGAGGTCATCAGCTATGAGCTCGATCACATCGTAGAGAGCGTATTAGACGAAATAAGAAAAGAGAAGAAGAGAATCGAGGACAATATCGTAGAGAAGACACTCGACTAGGCTCTTAACCTAAAATCTAAAATTGCCTTGCCCCAAAGTCAGGCATATATGGGAGGAATAAAGTGTCCATTGTTACTTTTATACTTGGAATACTTCTTATCATGGGCGGAATTGGATGTTTCTTTACACCAATTGCAACTTCTCAGTCCCTTAGCTGGATATTCGGAATCTGCATTATCGTTGCTGGAGTCAGTGCAATAATCCAGTTTGCGGCAGGACGCAAGGGAAGAAGCGGATGGGAGGTTGTCGAAGGAATACTTGGCATAATCTTTGGCTTCCTTCTTGTCTTCAATACAAGATTCGCATTCTTCACAAACATCGTTCTTGCATATGTAATTGCAATTGGAATTACAGCCTATGGAGTCTGCAAGATCATTGCTTCCTTCAAGATGAGAAAGCTCAATAAAGCGCTTCCAGATGAAATGAAGAGCGGTGCGTGGCTGGTATCGTTTATCGTAGGCATTCTAATTGTCATAGCCGGACTTGTATGCTTCTTTGAGCCTCTTGCAGGAATGGCAATGGTTGGATATCTAATTGCCTTCTACATCATATCCTCCGGAATCGACATGATTGCCGCATCGATTATGTCTATGAGAATGGGCCACTGATAATTCTGGAAACAATAAGGGTATAGAAAGCACACCCCCTTTTTTAATCTGCTCTGCATAATCCTGCTTTGCATGGCTTTTCTGAAAAAGAGAAAGGGGTGCTGAGAGAAACTCACAACACCCCGATTCTCCTATTGTTCCTCACAACTACATCAAATAAGTTTTGAGGTAGATTACCAAGTAATCCAGGCCCTCATTAAAGAGGCTGAGAACTCCATTGGGAGTCAGTGCATTTGGATAATCCACTCTAATTACACCACTTCCAACGAAATTCCAGATAAAGGTTCCTGAGGGAAGCTCTCCCTCAAGATAGTCCATGAAGGCCTTCACATTTCTATCTGGGATAAAACGCGAGAAGTCTACAAAAGCCTGGGTGGAATAAGATAAGACTTTGATATCCATGCCCTCAGCATCCGACTTGAGTCTCAATGGAAAAGAAACAGAGTCTGAGACGACTTTGAATGAATAGCCTTGAGCCTCGGTGTAATCAAGCTCGCCCTCCTCAAGGGTATTCTCAGCCTTTTCATCGAGGTAATTCATATCGCTAAAGGAGAGCTCACTTCTATCTTCATCTTCTGCTTGCACTCTTCTTTTGCATTCCCAAACACCAAGGATGACTATGAGAATTATGAGAACACAGGCGATTATTATCTTCCACACAACCCTTTGAGGCTTATTGTATGGAGAATCCTCTTCCTGCTGCTTTTCATGATCCTCCTTCAGATGAATGTCGCTATCTTTGGTCTCTTCATCCTCGATTTCCTCTTTGGCAAGCTTCTTCTCCCCCTTCTGAGATAGCTTCTCTTCTTCCTTGAGAAGTCGCTCCTCGATCCTCTTTTCCTCTTTTTCGATCTTTTCCTCTTGCTTAGCTACCTTAGGATCATTTTCATGACCGTTCATTTCACTCTTGTCTTCCACTCTCTCTATTTTCCCTATTTGCTCTCTTCTTCAGCTTGATCCATATTAGCCTTAAGCCCTGAGCCTATAGCACCCTCCAAATCGGGGTCATCCGTATGCTCAAAATGCTCAATCTTATAGGGATCCTCTACGTCCTTAACAGAAGGAGTCGGAGTATCTTTATGATCTACAATGTCAGCAGGGTCTGGATTATCTGGATACTTTGAGTCCCCAGATGGCTTATAGGTTCCCTTTTTGACCTCCTCTTCATACTCCTTGATATTTCCATCTAGACCACTGCTTACTCTTCCTGATTTGCCAGCATCATCTGAGCCCTTTGTGGCATCAACCTTCTTTGTCTTCTTCAAATCGATCATATCCTCGAGTTTTCCGTCTTTGATAGGAGGAGTCGGCTTATCCTTATGATCGACTATGTCAGCTGGATCGGGATTATCCGGATGCTCGCTGTCTCCAGATGGCTTATAGTCCCCGCTCTCTACTTCCTTCTCATGCTGAAGAATATTTCCCTCTAAGCCCGAGGCAATAAGACCAAGCTCAGAACTATCTGATGTATGAGCATAATGATCAAACTTATAGGGGTCTTTGACATGTTTAATAGGAGGCGTCTTCTTGTCTTTATGGTCTACTATGTCAGCAGGATCTGGGTCATCTGGGTGCTCGCTGTCTCCTGATGGCTTGGCCTTCTCAGACTCAGCCTCCTCCATATTCTCCTCAAGCCCAGATCCGATTGCTCCGGCAAGTGTTCTACTGTCGATCTTCTGAGTCTTCTTTGGGCTCTTGATTTCCTTGCCGTTGAGAGTTATCTCCTCCACAGGCCTATCTGTCACAACCTTTACCTCTTTGACCTCAACGATAACCGGCTTAGCCTTTGCCTTTACAGGCCTTGCCGTAAGAAGCCTCTCCTTTCCCTTTGGAAGCTCCTTCTTCAGAAACTGCTCTGGTATGACAAGCTCCTTAAAGCCCTTAACGACTCTTCCATTGGATTTTTTCTTCTTTTTGGCCATATTCAATCTCCTTCTTTCAAAATAGGCTTCAAGACCTCTTAAAGTCCCTATAGAAATAAAAATAACAACATTGGGGTAAAAAAGAGCAATTTAAGATGGCAAAAGCACTTCTATATGAATATGAGTGATTTTTATTTGCACACTAAACCGCTTTTAAGAAGAATATTCCCATATAAGAAAATCAGGCATTTGTATCTTATATTTCTCTCGGGCAATGTGACGAGCAAAGCCGCTATGCTATACTCAGAATATGCTCACACGCGAAATAATCAAGAAAGTGCCCAAAGTGGAACTTCATGAGCACCTAGATGGCGGCCTTAGGCCAGAGACAATAATCGAGCTTGCCCAAAAGGACGGCATCAAGCTTCCCTCCTATGACCCAAAAAAGCTCAAAGAGTGGTTTGTGAGAGGCTGCAAGCAAAAATCCCTTCCACTCTACTTAGAGACATTCAGCATAACCACAAGCGTTATGCAAGACAGAGAGGCGCTAAAAAGAATTGCCAGAGAGGAGCTTGAAGACCTCAAAGAAGACAATGTCGTATACGCAGAGATAAGATTCTGTCCTAACCTTCACACCAAGAAAGGACTCCACTTGGAAGAGGTAGTCGATTCAGTCCTAGAGGGACTGAGAGAGGGAAGGCAGAAGACTGGAGTCGAATTTGGCCTAATACTCTCAGCAATGAGGCATGACTCGCCCCAGGTATCACTTGAAATTGCAGAGCTTGCAGTTGCCTTCTCTGAAAGAGGTGTAGTCGGCTTCGATCTTGCCGGCGATGAGTATGGCTACCCTCCCAAAAAGCACCTTGAGGCCTTCCAGTATATAAGAAACAAGAATTTCAACATAACAATCCATGCAGGAGAGGCGTTTGGCATCGAGTCCATCTGGCAGGCAATTCAGATCTGCGAGGCGCATAGAATCGGACACGGCGTAAGACTTGTTGAGGACATGGTGATCGAGAATGGAAAAATTCTCAAAATGGGCTCTCTTGCCCACTTCATTATGGACAAGAGAATTCCCCTTGAGATGTGCCTTACATCAAATGTGGGAACCGGAGCTGTAGAGAGCTACGAAGAACACCCATTCCCCATATTCTTCAGAGCCCACTTCAGGGTCTATCTCTGCTCAGACAATAGACTGATGAGCAACACCAATCTTACAAGCGAAATGGAAATAGCTGTTGAGAAATATGGCATGGATATAAACGACTTGGAGAAGATAACCATAAATGCCATGAAATCTGCATTCGTACACCATGAGGAGATTCTCAGGCTCATATATGATGTGATTAAGCCTGGCTATGCCAAGATCAAAGAGGAATATAGCCTAAAATGAGACTCGATGGCATATCAATCAATAAGCAGAGCTCTATTAGAATAGATGGATCTCTCACTCTCTATTTTGACCCATGGGATAGAAAAGAAAGCAATGATGCTGACATCATATTCATTACCCATGAGCACTTTGACCATTTCTCTCCAAAGGATATATCAAGACTCAGAAAGAATGACACGATACTCGTCGCTCCTCATTCAATGAAAGAGATCATTGAAAAAAAGCTTCTCTTTGAAAGAGAGGATATTCTCTATACAGAGCCATCAAAAGAATATGGTGTTAAGAGCATCAAATTCTCAACCTACCCCATGTACAACAAGAGCGGAGTCAAGTTTCATACAAAGGAAATGGGGTGGTGCGGCTATAAAGCAGTGCTCGATAATACCTCCTACTACATCATGGGCGATACCAACGTGCAAAAAGAGCACCTGGAAATAAGGTGTGATGTGCTATTTATTCCAATTGGCGGCTACTATACAATGGGGTACGAAGAGGCTGCCGACTATACACTCAAAATAAAGCCAAAATATGCCATCCCAACTCACTATGGAAGCGTTGTGGGAGACAAAAAGGACGGAGAAAGATATCTACAGGCTGTAGAGAAGGAGAATAGGGACATAAACGTCCTTCTCCTAATTTAGCTAAGGATTGGCACTCCCCCTATTGTTCGGCCTCCCCAGTCCAAATAGAGCCCTGAGAGGACTTATTCTCATTCTTATTCTTATGTATAGGTAGCCAAAGAGAAGGCCAAAGAGATGCGTTGTGTGCGCAACTCCATCTGACCTGAACTGACTGAAGAACTCAATGCAGAAATATATCAAAACCAGAACCGGTGCCCTAATTGGAAGTATTCCAAAGACAAAGAGCCTAGAGCGCGGAAATGCACATGCAAAGAGAAGCATTACTGCATATAGTGCGCCCGATGCCCCAAGGAGCACACTAAAGTACGAACCGGTTATCCAATAGACTATAAAGGAGGCAACTCCAGCAAGAGTGCCAGAGAGAAGGTAATAGAGAATATATTCCCTTGTCCCAATTGCCTTCTCAAGCAGAAGAGAGAAAATCAGAAGGCCAAGCATATTCGATATCAGATGCTGCACAGATCCATGAACGAACATATAGGTAAAGAACTGCCAATATGAGTGCTCATAGATAATCGAATATGGTATTAGAGCAAGGGCATAGGTAACCCTTGGATAAAACCTCTGAATAAAGAACATCAGCACATTTATCCCAATGAGAATCAGGCACCCAAAATGATATGTATACTTGAACCTTCTATTTAGGATTGAATTCCTCACAGACTTACCTTAGCAAAAAGCGCAATAAACTTCATTACCACTTTAAATATAAAAAGTATTCACAACTTGCAAAATTTGCACACTTTTTCGCTAAAATTCACCTTTAACTCCATAGAATATATCAAATTATTCTGCAATACTTTTCTTGCTTCGAAATGTAAGTTTCGTTCATGACCTCCTTTTTTAGTACTTTGGGCACCCAAAAGGTGCCCATTATCTTTGTCTTTAGGCTTTTTTGAGAAAATGGCTCCATTTTCATTAAAAGTTGGCACGCTTAATGCAATTAGATTATTGCTCAAAGCAACAGAGCAACAGTTTTTTTCAAACAAACCTCCTTTTTAGTGTGTGAGAAGGGAACCAGCGTTCCCTTCTTTTTATTTAATTCCTGTAAGCAGAAATAATTAAACTCAAATAAATAGAAACAGAACCAAGAAATGCGGATCGAATCTTCAAGCGATGAAAACTAAAAATAGACCCTAAGGGTCATATGATCTCAATCAAACGCAATTTTTGGTATAACAGTCTCTCCCCATGATTAAAAAAACACCAAGCGAGTTAGATGAGAGAGTCGCCTGGTGAGTATGCTTCATACCTAATGCAAAGGTGTGTAGAAATAATCTGATACTTTTTACATGCAATATGCATGCCAATAGCCTTTAAAACGTAATATTCCGAAATTGATATGCCAGCTATTTATGAAAAACTAAATATTTTATGGTACAAAACCATATCTACTGTGTAAAAATTTAGCACTATGTAAAAATATGTAACACAATTAGCGTCAAATAACTCATTTGAATAGACCCTTTCAAATTAGGTATTCTTATGAAATGGCAAGCTCAAAGAGAGACAAGGCTGACTACTACACCCTTAAGGCAAGAAGCGAGGGATATCCAGCAAGATCTATATACAAGCTTGAAGAGATAAACCAGAACTTCAGGATAATTAAGCCGGGAGACTCGGTTCTAGATGTGGGAGCATCTCCTGGATCTTGGACGCTATATACAGATAGGGAGCTTATAAAGGGCAGAGGGAGGATAGTATCAGTGGACCTGAATCCTCTTAATCTCAGATGTGTCCCCCCAACTGTGATATTCTTCCAAGGAGACGCTTTCTCAAAGGAGATAAGAGCAAAGCTCATAGAGCTTGGCCCCTATGACGCGATAATAAGCGACGCTGCTCCCATGACAACCGGAATCAGGACTGTTGACACTTCACGCTCTGAGAACCTTGCAGAAGAGGTTGTGCATCTGAGCGAAGAACATCTAAAGACACACGGCAACTTAGTTATCAAGATATTCCAGGGAGGCGGAGAGGAAAGAATCCTAAAGAGAATGAGAGAGCTCTTTTATAAAGCACGGGCCTTTAAGCCAAAGGCCTCTAGAGATGACAGCTTCGAGCTCTTTTTAATAGGATTAGATAAGAAATAATCACCTATCTAGATTGTAGGCATCCCATTGTTATCCAAGAAGGGATTTCCGCCCTCGTTTGATACGTTATTATCGCCCTCTACATCCTTATCAGACTCTACATCGTTGTTCTGATCTATATTGGTGCCATTGTAGGAGCCGCTCTTCGGCTTATTCTCTGCGCCCTTTGAGGGGTCAAAAGAATTCTGCTGAGAAACCCTGTTCTTGCTGCCCTTTTTCTTCTTGAGGCCTCCATGGCCAAAGAGTGAGCCAAAGAAGCCCTGGCTCTTATCGTGTTCCCACTCCTCATCGGGATCCTTTGTTCCCATGCCCTTGGCATTTTCCTTAATAGCTGGTCTCCAATTCTTAGGGGGATCGGTTTTTATCTCATTTACGAAATGGGGACTGCTACTGGTCTGAGACTCCCCCGATGGAGCGCTCTGAGAATTGCCATCGGAGACGATATGAACATCGACCTGGTTATATGGCATATAAATTCCATTCCTCTGAAGCTCCCCGAGTATCTGTCCATGAAAGCGCCAATAGACTGTCCAGTAATCCTTTGGAAGAACCCACGGTCGGGCAATGAAATCAATTGAATAGTTTGAGTAGTTTCCGACTTCTACCATAGTCTCAGGCGAATCAAGCACCTCTTTGTATGATTTCAAGAGCCCAAGTATAACCTCGCGTGTCTTATCAAGGTCTGAGCCATATTCAACCGCTACAGTCATATCTACTCTTCGAGTGGAGGTAAACGAGAAATTGACAATCGTATTGCCCCATACATTCTTGTTGTTCAGAACAATCTTCTTATTGTCAGGAGAGGCCAGTGTCACACACATTGCATCCATTGCCATGACAGTCCCAACCACTCCCCCGATATCAACCCAATCCCCAATCCTGAATGGATTGTTTATAGCAAGCATCAAGCCAGAGAAGAAAGACGATACGGACTCCTGAAGCGCAAAGCCAAGTACAATACCAGTTATTCCAAGTCCTGCAAGTATAGGCGTCAGATTAATGCCCCAGCATTGGAGCATGCAGAGTATGGCAATAATCCATATAAGAACGGACACGGTCTTATGTACAAGCGAATACAACACTGGCGTGAACTTGGGATGATGCTTTGTGGCGCTCAGAAAAGATCTCTTGAAGATCCAGCTTAATAGCTTTGCCAGAAGTATGAAGAGCACAGTGAGAATAATCGCCACAAAGAACCATGCGATATTCATCTTGTTAGAGAGATAATTCACCAAATTGATCAGTGAATGCTCCTCATCCTTTCCAACTAGTGTACTTGCAGCTCCAGCTACCTCATTAGTGCCACTCAAAAACAACATAGCAACGCTATTATACAGCGTTAAGAGTGAAAATGCTCTCTTATGAAAGAGAAACCCCGTCCTCACGGACGGGGCTATGATGAATGAAGATATTTATTTCATTTCTATCTCCAGCGGCGATGATGAGCCATCAAATGAATTTATAGTCTGGACTCCACTATAAAAGTGAGAATTAGCCTCCCCATTTAAGGTCACTGTATAATTAAGTCCCTTTGGAAGGCTGAAATTCATATTCTCGAAATAGACCCCCTCTGGCCTTTCGCTCCATATATGCTCAGCAGAGGTCACCTTTGTACTTCCATTGAAGAGTGTTGATATAGTCACGCTGAGTTTTCCACTATCCCACACTCCATCATTAGGAGCCTTGGGAAGTGCAATTATGAGAGTTCCCATATCGCTTTCAGAGACAATGGCAACCGGGCTGATCTTTGCAGCATAGGTTATATTTCCAGGCTCGCCCTGAATTACAATCGTAGTGCTGCCGGTCGTAAAATTCAGAGAGTCTATTATCGCAGTTGCAGTTACTGCATAGCGACTGAAGACCACGCTCTTTCCATCAAGCTCTGAGACTGTATAGGGCAGATTCAAGCCAATAGTCTCACCCTGGAGGGCATTCATTGAAGCAACTCTCTTATTGCTTAAGAGGTCAGTGCAAGTCACTGCAAATTGAGTTCCTTCTGGAATATTCAGAGTATTTCCTGGGAAGAGACTCATTTTATCTGGAAGGGTCAAATTCACAAGGCATGTGTTATCTGACTCTGGAGCTGGATCTGACTCTCCGGCTATTCCACCCGAGCCCTCAGATACATCTGTATTTCCGCCACTAGATGGCGTAAACGATGTAACGCTTACGCTTGTTATCCCGCTCTGAGAGACAGTGAAATTTCCGCTTCGTCCCTCATAGGTGCTTCCAGCTATAGAGTAAGTGACTTCCAAATTGTACTCTCCCGCAGGAAGAGATGTAGAATAGGTTCTTCCCGATGAATATTTGGTGTTTGACTCATAATCATTTGAAGATCCCAGGCTATCGAATTCGAAATTCATATCTGTCCCATCTGAAATCTTCGGGGCATTGGCAATAGTTACTACTACGTTCGCATTTCCTGTATTTATAGAATCCGAGCATGAAAGCAAAACAGATATTATTGTAAGTGGCAATATCCCAATTAGCATCCTAAAGGCCCTCTTCATAACTTGTCTCCTGTTCAACTTGAAAATAGCTATAAAGAGAGGCAAAAACAAATAAAAAGGGGTGATACCAAAACCAATTTGGCAACACCCCTTTTTCTTCGCTATATCTAATTAGCGGTCAATTCTAAACTGATCGACTGTAATAGTGACTGTCTCACCTTCTGTTACTTTGAAAATCTTGTCGATGCTATCATACTCTGTTCTTCCAATCTTATATGAGACATCAAGCTCATATGTGCCTGCTGGAAGTGTTACTACAAGAGGATTCTCAGGATCGTATTTGACTGTCATCTCCTTGTCATAATTAGATCTGACCATATCAAATTCATACTCGACTCTTGTCCCGGCAGTAAGAGCAGGTGCTCCCTTGAGGATCACCTTTACCTCTCCCTGTGCCTGAGGAGCTGCAGAGAGGGCTGCAACTGCCACTAGGAAAAACATCAGAACTGTTGTGATTAAAACCTTTTTCTTCATTTTATTCTCCTTATTTATATTTTAGCATGCTCACTCTAATCAGTAGTCAACATGCGCTAGGATACTGATACTCTGCGACTCGTTCGCATTTACAGAAATATAGCCCTTCCCCTCATATTCCAAGTTGTTGGCTATATAATCTACATCAACTTCATACTGTCCAATGGGAAGCTCTACGCTATATGGAAAAGACGAATATGGTGCCTTAGTCGGATCTGGCAGTAGCTCATATCCGTTTTTCCCAGTCATCTCCACACTCAACTCGATAGTTGTATTAGATGGAATATCCGTATTTTCTATTGATATGCTCAAAATGCCCTTTGGAGCACTTAAATAGCCTGCGTTTATCTTTGCCTGGCTGTCATCATCGCATGAGAGGAAAAAACAGAGCGTCAAAAGAAATAAAGCCAGAGATAATATAGTTTTCCTTCGCATGGCTTCCTCCTACGTAATTGAAAGCTAATAAGATAAAAAGCAAAAGGCAATAGAGAGAAAAATATTCTCTCATCTGAGAAGAATCTTTATAAATCAGATCAAAACGCTAATCGGCCCCTCTCTCGAAGGATTCCCTCATAAACTCTATGCGTTTTTTTATACTATCTTTGGCGACCTTTGAATTAAGAAGAATATCATAGCCATGATATGTTCCTTTGGTATCATTGAATACAACCTCTCCTCCTGCGTTGATTATTTTATCTCTATAGAGAGCGCCCTCATCATGAAGGGCATCGAATTCCGAGACCTCAATATATGCCCTTGGAATGATTGATGCAAAACCCATATCAAATGGAGAGGACTCTCCTTTCATGCTCTCATCAACTCCATTTAGATAATAGTCCCACATTCTCTTGTTGCTTCTTGAATTCCAAAGAGGAGTATCAGTAAATCTCTTCATGGAATCTGTTTCCATTTGTCTATCCAGAACTGGGTATATAAGTGCTTGAAAGAGAGGCCGCCTTATCTTCTCCCTCTCATACCTGTTTGAAATAAGCGCAGCAATTGATGAGCCCGCACTGTCTCCAATGAGACCAATTCTATTTGTCTCTTTCTCAACATACCTATAGAGAGTCAGTACATCGTTATAGGCATATGGAAATGGATACCTCGGAGATAGGTGATAGTCTGGAGTATATACTCTGCATTTAAGAGCCCTTGAATATATAGGGCAAGCTTCTTATGGTAAGGAGCCCTCTCATAGCAAAATGCCCCGCCATGGATGAATATCAGAGAGGGTGCCTTCTCTCCCGCGTCTTCGCACTCTATTATTTTTCTCTTGAAAGAGAGACCATCAAAGCTTTTCAATACGATAGAATCTCTTTTGATTCCCTTTGGCACTCTTAAAAGTGCGAAGGCAGCCTTTGAATAGAGACGATCCAATAAAATCGTCGCCCTATTAAATGGCACATTGATAGCAAATTTCCTAAGCTCCGGGTCAATAGAGTCCCTGTATTTCATCAATCTGAAAAAGCGAGCCAGCCTCTTCGGCTGGCCCATATTTAATCTATTAGTCTCGATATCGCCTTCGAATACTCAAAGAGATCCTTTGGCATCACCTCTTCCTGCAAAAGCGCGGTATCAAAGAGAACTATGGCAATGTCTCTGAGTGTGTCCTCCTTGATGGCCTCATCCTCTGCCTTCTTTACCAGAGATGAATCGGGATTAATCTCAAGAATTGGCTTAACGTATGCGTCCTGTCCGCCAAGCCTCGATAGATACTTTTGGATACCAAGAGAAGGATCGTTTTCATCGAATACGATTGCGCTTGGAATATCCTTTAGCCTTGATGAGACTATTACGTCCTTTACCTTGTCTCCAAGCGCATCCTTGATTCTCTTGGCAATATCCTTTTTCTCCTCTTCCTTCTTCTTGTCCTCTTCGCTCTTGATATCATCAATTGCGTCTTTCTTATTTATGGACTTCAAAGGAGTTCCATCAAACTCATATAAGTAGCCAAGGACATAGTCATCAATCTCATCATCCATGATAAGGACTTCATAGCCCTTGTCCTTATATGCAGATAGAAGCGGAGAATTTCTAAGCGAATTCTCAGATCCCCCTGATATATAGTAGATTGCCTTCTGGCCCTCCTTCATTCGCTCTTTGTAAGCCTTAAGCGATGTAAAGCCCTTCTTCTCTGTGCTCTTGAAGCGAATGATATCCAAAAGGGTCTCCTTATTCGCATAATCGGATACAATGCCCTCCTTAAGAGGCCTGTTGTACTCCTTGATGAACTTATCAAAGAGCTCTGGGTTAGACTCAGATAGCTTCTTAAACTCAGATAGGAGCTTCTTAACAGACCCATTTCTGATTGCAGCCATGATTCTGTTCTCTTGGAGTATCTCTCTGGATACATTTAGCGGAAGATCCTCAGAATCTATTATTCCCCTCACAAATCTCAGATATGTCGGAAGAAGCGTCTTGTCATCGTCTGTTATATAGACTCGCTTGACATAGAGCTTTACACCTGGCTTGTAATCTGCATAATACATATCAAACGGGGCCTTCTCGGGAATATAGAAGAGCGTTGTATACTCGGTGGCTCCCTCTGCCTGTGTATGCATATAGATCAGTGGATTTGAGGAGTCATAGTAGTTGTTCTTGTAAAAACTCTTATACTCCTCATCGGTAATAGATGACTTTGGCCTTCTCCAAAGCGCAGAAGAGCTATTTATTCTGTCTCTCTTATGCTCTTTCTTCTTGATATCATTGCCACTCTCATCCTTCTTTCCCTCATAAGTCTCCTGGTCGTATTCGAGGTAAATTGGGTATGCAATATGATCCGAATAGGTCTTTACAATATTCTCTATCTGCCATCTATTGGCAAACTCATAGCCATCTTCCTTTAAGTGAAGAATGACTGTGGTACCCTGCGTCTCTCTCTCAGACTCCTCAATCGAATAGGTGGACTCGCCCTTGGATACCCATTTATAGGCCTTGTCCTCACCTGCCTTTCTTGAGATTACCTCAATTTCCTTGCTGACCATGAAGGCAGAATAGAACCCCACTCCAAACTGACCAATGAGGTTGCTGTCCTTCTTTTCCTCTTGAGTAAGAGACTCCAAGAACTTCTTGGTTCCAGATGAGGCGATTGTTCCGAGGTTAGTATTGAGATCCTCCTCGTTCATTCCAATGCCATTGTCCTTTATTACAAGTACTCTCTCGCCCTCTTCAGTAAATGAGATCTCAATCATTGGATCAAAAACGTAGCCCTTCAGGGCATCATCTGAAAGAGAGAGATACTTCAGCTTATCCAATGCATCCGATGCATTTGAAATAAGCTCTCTGAGAAATATCTCCCTATTTGAATAAAGCGAATGGACCAGAAGATGCAAAAGATCGCTTACTTCTGTCTTAAATTTCCTACTTGCCATTTTTTCTCCTTCTACACTGAATAATAACTCTAATTTGAATTATAAGCACCAATTGCAAAGGCCAATCGGGCACATTAGAATTCCAATATGGATTTCTCAAAGCCAGACAATGCCAGGAAGATAAACTCCCTAAAGGTGCTTAGCGCACTGAAAAAGAGGAGCCTCTCGCGCGCAGAGCTATCCAAAGAGCTCAAGATCAACAAGGTCAGCATCTCCGAAATTGCAGATTCCCTTATAAAGGAGGGCCTTATTGAGGAGAGTGAGAAGAAGGCGACTCTTGGCAGACCTGCGATAAACCTCAA
Source organism: uncultured Spirochaetaceae bacterium (assembly GCA_947630635.1). Classification (GTDB taxonomy): domain Bacteria; phylum Spirochaetota; class Spirochaetia; order Sphaerochaetales; family Sphaerochaetaceae; genus Ornithospirochaeta. The sequence goes on from CANRIJ010000010.1 coordinate 19,189, forward strand.
GATAAGAGAGAAAAGCGGAAGAGTCGTAGCGCTTGAGATAAGAAGAAGCAATATCGGACTCTCAGTATCGGATTTGTCTGGAAGCGTCCTTCGCTATGACAGATTCCCAAAGGACGAGAATTGGGAAAAGACTCTCAGTAGTGCAATCGAGAGATTCACGAAAGACTCGAGACTCTACGGAATTGCAATAATATCCCAAGATAATGAGAGACTATCAATAAGCGATAGAGAAGTCTATACACAGCCCTCTATTGCAGAGGCAAGAGGCGAGATGGAGAGAGTCGATAGAAATTGGGACAAGACGCTCTTCATATCCTGGTCTGATAGCATTGAGGCAGCCTATTACGACAAGGACTTCTTTGTCTCAAAGACATTCTCAAACTTCAGAATCACCAAAGAGGAAACGCTAGGCGATATAGCCTCAGGCATTGAGCTGAGAAAGAAAGCAAACGCAAAGAACCTAGTCAAGCTCGCAAGCGACAGCGCTTTTATGGAGAGAGCAGCCATGGCCCTCTCTTATGCATCCCTTAGTGCCGTAGAGCTTATTGGAGCAGAGAGGGTCGTAATAACAGGAGAATTATCACAGCTTGATGACTCACTTTATGAGAAGATGAATTCAAGACTCAGCGCGATGCTTCCCGAAGAGAGAAAGAGCGTCAAAATCTACCGCGGCTCACTTGGAGAGAGAGGCAGAAGAGAGGGTCTTGGAATAATTGCGCTGGACTCATTCTTCTACCATAGCGACTTACTAAGACTCTTGAATCTAGCAGAAAGAGAGATTCTCCCCTAAGAGTTCTTGCCTCGTCTTCTAAGGACAAAATAGGTAAGAAGCAAGACAAGGTACGAAAGATACCACCAAGTCCAAGCCGTAAACAGAAGCGATAGCACAATAGATAAAAGCGTGAAAAGAATTGGCACAACAATGCTGAACCAGAGCGGAAGACGCCCTTTATTGACTACCCTAAGAGCAAAGGCGGATGCAAAGAGCACAACAATCAGGATAAACATGCCGACAAGCTGGAACATCAGCAGATTCATTTTAGGATTTATTATCGCATCTGGAAGCTCAGACTTTGCGTTTATTGCAGCCTCATCACTCATCTCTTCAGGCATCATTTCGTCATCGCTCTCTTGTGTGAGAGACTGCGCCCTACTCTCTCCCCTTTTTTCTTCCTGGGCAGCCTCCAAGAGATTCAAAGGACTCTCTCCGCTCTTTAGATCATCTAAGGTCAGCCTATTATCCGATTTTCTGTTTTCTTCTTCTTCCTGACTCTGAGTTTTCGAGGGGAGATTCTTCAGAGTCGAGTTGAATATCATATCAAAGAAGTCCTCTTGCTCATAAGGCTTTAGCTCAGTTATCTCCTCTTCTTCTCCGAAAAGGTCTTCCGCCTCTTTTACTATCTCAGCCTCTTCAAAGATCTCAGGAGCCCTCTTCTCATCAGAGGCCAGAACTATCTCCTCTTCTCTCTCTTCTTCCAAAGTCTCATTCTCCTTTTCTTCGATACTCTCTATTTCGTTTTTTATTTCCTCTATATTCCCAGTAGAGCCAAGGCTCTTCTCGACTGTGGTACACGAGAAGAGAAGAAATAGGGATATCAAAAGAAGAAGAGACAATTTCCTCATGCTCAGAATGATACCAAAAAAACCGCTGGAATATTACCAGCGGCTTAATTTTTTTAATGTGTTTTAGATACTACTTAGATGTAGCCTCGCTCTTTATGGCCTCATAGTCTTTCAGATTGTAACTGTCATTGTAGGGGGACGAGAGCTTTCCATCGTTGATCCAGCCGATTATCTCAGCCCTTCTTGGATCCTCAAGGTTCAAATCCACTCCCACAATCTTCCAGTTGTTATCAACCGTTGGCTCAATCGGCCCATTCTCTGAGATATACTCAACTAGCATATCTCTAATTGAATTTGGAGACTCCCATTCCTTCTCGCCTCTGACAATGTTCTCAGCCTTCAAGGCAGATGAGTATCTATAGTTGTTTACAGCAAGCTTAAGAGTCTGATCATCCTCAAGAGGCGCGCCATTGAACATGACATTCTTTATTCTGCTGCCAGCTGGCTGAGAGAGGTCTACCTCGTAGTCAACGCCCTGGAAGAAATCATGCCTATAACCAGGGATACTTGCATTGAAGGCAATAGATATGTCTCCATCTTCCCACTGAGCCCAGCACTGAGCCGCCCACTCCATGTAGTCTTTGAGCTCCTTGCCAGTTACCTCAACTCTCATGAGGGTATTGTCATACTTATAGATATCGAAGATGTTTCCATAGTTGATAGAACCCTCAGGAAGATCGGAGGTGTCCTTGAATAGAGCTGCAGCCGATACATCGGCATCTGCATATTTAAGCTGGACATTGTTAATAAGATCCATTACTGCCGTATCTCTGAGCTTGCCCTCTGGAATACCCTTAATCTCATTCTCTGGCTGGAACTTGGCTGTTGTCTCTCCGATAACATTATCATTGACATATGCTATGGTCTTCTCATGATACTCTTTGACAATCGGGAGGTCTCTCAGTGCCTGGCTTGGCTCATAGTCCTTCATATCAACTACTTCGACTGTGGAGTCAATTAGGTTCTTGTCCTTATCAAAATAGAGGTCGAATCTGACAACATCGCGTCCAAGGTTTCGCGCTCCGCCAATTACGACATCCCCTTGCTTCTCTGCAACCGCAGTATGGAGATGCGCAACTTGAAGAACATCTATCTCAGGATTCATATCAAGCATCTTCTGCGCTGAGTCTGTGCCATTTACAGTATCGTACTCGGGCTCAAGTCCCATATGAGACGAGACGACAATCACATCGGCCTGATCTCCAATCTCTTCAATTGCCCTTCTTACAGCCTCATATCCCGCTTCATAGACAGATTCATCAATAAGAGGCTTTCCTCCATCCCAGCGTGGGATATTGGGAGTATCAACACCGATGATTGCGACTTTGATTCCCTTTACATCCTTTATTATCCAGCCACCTCCAACTGGCACTGTCTCTCCCTGAATAAATACGTTCTGAGCAAGAACTGGGAAATCAGCCTGTCCGGTAATCATAAGCATTCTTGGGATACCCCAGTTAAACTCATGATTTCCAAGAGTCATGGCGTCATATCCCATATAGTTCATAGCACTGATAATCGGATGCTCGCTCCAAGGGCTCTTATTCGCCAAGTCATCAGTCATGATCGTGCCCTGGATGGTATCTCCACCATCGATTAAGAGCAAATCGGGAAATTGCTCCCTCATCTCAGTGACATACTCATAGACTCTGGCCATGCCGTTGTTATTAGTCTCGGCATTGTCTTCATATGAATAGCCCCATACATTGCCGTGCATATCGCTTGTTGCCAAAATAACCAAGTGATATGGCTCTCTGTAGCCCTCTGCAAAGAGATTTGCAGACAGCAAAATCAGAGCAAATACCAATACGAGAGAAAAAAGTCGTTTCCTCATCCTACCCTCCTTAAAACTTTATTGTGATTTGATTATACCCTATATATTACAGTTTCCTAGTTGCCATATGCAAATTGGAAAACTAAAGTATTTCAATGGCATACGGCAAACATCTAATTACTAGAGCAAAGGCATTTAAAAAAGAGAGATTCAGAGACCGCTTCTTCAAGAAAGAGGGCGATAGGATCATTATTCCAATGGGAGGGGAAGCTCTATCATCGGAGTACAACCCCTCATGGCCCAACGAGGGGG